>NZ_RAWR01000450.1:0-1175 GCF_003986945.1 Corallococcus sp. AB018
AATCTACACGAGCCTTATCGTCGGCAGCGTCAGCTGTGTATAAGAGACAGCCCCCACCCTTCCCCACCGCGTCAGCCCTTGGGCACCGCCACCATGTCGAAGTCCGGGATGCGTTCGCGCATGAACTCACGCATCCGGTTGATGAGGGCCGCCTCAATCTGCCGGGCGCGCTCGCGGCTGACGCCGTACTTGTCGCCAATGTCCTGGAGCGTGAGCGGCTCGTCCGCGGTGAGGCGGTGCTCGAAGATGTAGCGCTCCTTGCCCTCCAGCGTCTGGGCGAAGGCGGCCAGGTTCTCCCGGAAGAGGGCCTTGAGCTGCTCGCTGCCCAGGCGCTCGTCGGCGGGCACCGCGCTGGACGGCAGGTAGCGGTCCGCCCGGGTGGAGCCCGAGTCCCCGTCGTTGCCCAGCGGCGCGTCGATGGACACCTCGTCGTGCCCCAGCCGCTGGTCCATCTCCACCACGTCCTGCTCGGTGACGTTGAGGCGCTCCGCCAACAGGCGCGGGCTGGCCTCGAAGCCCTGGGAGATGAGCTTCTCCTGCTCCTGGCGCAGCTTGAAGAAGAGCTTCCGCTGGGCCTCGGTGGTCCCCAGCTTCACCATCTTCCAGTTGTCCATGATGTAGCGGAGGATGTACGCGCGGATCCACCAGGCGGCGTAGGAGCTGAGCTTCACCCCCCGGTCCGGGTCGTACTTCTTCACTGCCTGCATCAACCCGATGTTGCCCTCCTGCACCAGGTCCAGCAGGGACAGGGGGTTGCGGTGGTACTCGTGGGCCAGCTTCACCACGAGTCTCAGGTTGGAGGCCACCAGGCGGTAGGCCGCCCGCACGTTCCCCGAGGCCTGGTACTCCTTGGCCAGCTGGTGCTCCTCCTCCCGGGTGAGCAGGGGGTGCTTCGTCACCTCGGCCATGTAGGCCTGGAGCGGGTCCCGGTTGGTGAGGGCGCTGCTGCTCTCCGCGCGCACCAGGGCCGCGGGCCGGGCGGCGCGGGCGGGAGCCGGGGACTCCTCGATTTCCGCCTCCGCTTCGTTCAATTCCGTCAGGTCCGGCTCCAGGGCGTCCGGGTCCTGGACGGTCTCCTCGACTTCTTCGTCCAGAGCTTGCGGGTTTTCCGGAGTTGTCTGCCGGGCGGTCCCCGGGCGGGCGGAGGCCGCGGGGCGCTTCGCGCGGGGCCGGGG
>NZ_RAWR01000451.1:0-1153 GCF_003986945.1 Corallococcus sp. AB018
CTAAGCCATCCCGACTAATTCCGTTCAGGGGTGTTGGCCCAGATGGGGAGCCTGCCGCGCCTGCGGACGCGGCGCAGCAGGAGAACGGCCTCATCATAGAAGGCGTCACGGTCCGCCGTCAGCATGCGGCTGAAGTAGGTGGACTTCAGCTCCTCCCAGAAGCCCTCAACCCAGTTGAGGGTCTCTGAGGTGTAGCGCGGCAACCAGAAGACGCGCACGTAGGGGACGGCGGCCTCAATCGCGGCTGTCGAAGCACGGCTGGTGAAGCAGCCGCCGTTGTCGAGCACCAGCACGATGCGGCGGCCTGTCCGCTTCGCGCGTTTCACCAGCGTCTCCAGCACGGCGAGGAAGAGAGCAGTGGTGACGCTCTTGGGCTGGTGCGCGAAGCGGAAATCTCCCGTCGGGTAGCGCACCGCGCCCACCACTCCCACGCGCACGTTCTTGCCCGGGGTGGGCAGTGCGAGGCGCTCGCCTCGGCGGCGCCAGGCGGAGCGCACCGAGGGCAATAGGTCGAACCTCACCCCGTCCGCGTACCACAACTCGAAGAGCGCGCCCGGCTGGGAGGCCTGCTTTTTCAAGGAGTTGAGGCGCCTTTGGGCGCGCGCTTTTTTGCTCCTCGTCCGCCAGCCCCTTGAGCGTCAGCTTCGTGCGTCGCCAGGCAAAGCCATGGCGCCGCAGCACCTCTCCCACCCAATCGGGGCTGATGCTCACGCCGGCATGCTGCTGAAGGTGCGCGGCAAGACGCGCGCACGTCCAGCGTGCGAAGGCGTACCCCTGCTCTCGCGGGTTGCTCTCTACGTCCTTGAGCAGCAGCTCTACCGCCGCAGGTGTCAGGCGGGAGGGCCTACCTGGATGCGCACGGGCCTCCAGTGCCTGGACACCTTCCTGGCGCCACCTCCGACGCCACGCGTACACGGCCCGGGGAGTGACACCCAATGTTCTGCCCACCTGGGTGGCGCTCTGCCCTTCGGCAGACAACAGGAGAGCCGCGGCACGCAGCGCCACTCCCTGCTGCCCGCCGCGGCGGAGCAGCCCTGTCAGGAGGCGCCGCTGCCCGGCAGTTAGCCGCACGCCCTGCTGGGGCCTCTTCCGGCGCACGCTGCTCATTACCAACGCAGCGTACCCCTGAACGGAATTACTCCGGTTGGCTTAG
>NZ_RAWR01000452.1:0-1147 GCF_003986945.1 Corallococcus sp. AB018
GCCCTGGAGGGCGCGCCGGAAGCCCTGGAGTCGGGCGCGGGCCATCCGGAAGGCCCGGACGGTCCGGACATGGAGGACGAGGAGCCGGAGGCCTCCAGCGGCGAGTACGAGCTGGACGGCGAGGCCCCGTCGGGCCGCCCGCCCAAGCCGACGCTCCACTGAGAGGCGCGGCGTGCCCAGGCAGGGAAGGTTCTTCCCCTGCCCCCAGCCTTTCAACATCCGCCCCGTAGGATTTACGTCCTCCGGCCACCCTCCAGGGCGGGCTCGTTGCCCAAATGGGCGGATTCACTGGGAACCAGCAACCGTCTGGCGTTGGCAAAGCCCTTGCTATGTCTTTGTTCGCGATGCGGACGACAACGGACATGGCGGCGGAGCGGGGACGGAAGAAGGCCGGGGCGGCCCGGGTCTTCAGCAAGCAGCCGGAGCGCATCGCGGCCCTGTGGCGGCGGATGCGGCTGGCGGCGCACGAGGGCCAGGGCGTGCCGGGCGCAAGCCTGCTGGACGGACTGGTGGAGCCCTTCGTCCGGGAGCTGGGGCTGACGCTGGAGGGCGTGGAGTCCAGCCCCTGGAGCCGCACCCGCGCGGTGCTGCGCCTGGCGCCGGAGCGTGGCGCGCGGGCCCTGCACGACGAGTTCGCACTGCTGCGGCGGTGCCTGGTGGACGCCCTGGAGGTCCTGGGCGGTGGGGACACGGAGCGCCAGCGCATCAACCGCGCGATTGACGAGGCCGTGGACAGCGCGGTGGCGCTGCTCCAGCGGATGGCGGACCCGAAGGCGGATGGGCCCCGGGTGCCGTTCGGCGGTCTGGTGGTGGAGTACTTCGAGCGGCCGTCGCACGCGCGCAAGGCCCCCATGGGCCGCCGCGACGAGCGGTCCGCCATGCATTGAGCAGGCTTTCACGGCGCGAGGAAGGCGCCAGGGTTTGGTTGTAACGGTTTGTCGATCCGTCCGGCTTGACACTCCTCAACGAGGAAGGGTCCGGGGGCTGGCGGGAGGGTGCGCTGTCATGGATGGGGGTCCGTGACGCGCCTTGAGGGAGCGTGTTCCTGCTCGGGGGAGCGGTGAGCGCGCACACAGGTTCGAACGCTGGAACGCGTGGATGGGGGTCCGCGCGCTCCGCCGGTCGGACGGATCGGCATGTTTTGTCG
>NZ_RAWR01000453.1:0-1135 GCF_003986945.1 Corallococcus sp. AB018
GCGAACCGGAGCTCCTTCTCCATCGCGACCGGGGTGATGAGCTCCACCTCGATGGCGATGTTGTCGCCCGGCATGACCATCTCGACGTTGTCCGGCAGCTTCACCGTGCCCGTCACGTCCGTGGTGCGGAAGTAGAACTGCGGACGGTACCCCTTGAAGAACGGGGTGTGGCGACCGCCCTCTTCCTTCGACAGCACGTAAATCTGCGCCTTGAACTTCGTGTGCGGCGTGATGCTGCCCGGCTTCGCCAGCACCTGGCCGCGCTCCATGTCCTCGCGCTTGAGGCCACGGACCAGCGCACCGATGTTGTCGCCCGCCCGGCCCTCGTCCAGCAGCTTGCGGAACATCTCCACGCCCGTCACCACCGTCTTCTGCGTCGCGCGCAGGCCGACGACTTCGACTTCCTCGCCCACCTTGATGATTCCGCGCTCCACGCGGCCCGTCGCCACCGTACCGCGGCCGGCGATGGAGAACACGTCTTCCACCGGCATCAGGAAGGGCTTGTCCGTCGCGCGCTGCGGCGTCGGGATGTACGCATCCACCGCCTCCATCAGCTTCAGGATGGCCGGCTCGCCGATGTCGCTGGTGTCACCCTCCAGCGCCTTCACCGCGGAGCCGGGGATGATGGGGATGCTGTCGCCAGGGAACTCGTACTTCTTCAGCAGGTCGCGGACTTCCATCTCCACGAGCTCGCGCAGCTCGGGGTCGTCCAGCAGGTCCACCTTGTTCAGGAAGACCACGATGTAGGGCACGCCCACCTGACGGGCCAGCAGGATGTGCTCGCGCGTCTGGGGCATCGGGCCGTCCGCCGCCGACACCACCAGGATGGCGCCGTCCATCTGCGCCGCGCCCGTGATCATGTTCTTCACGTAGTCGGCGTGTCCCGGACAGTCGACGTGCGCGTAGTGACGGTTCTTCGTCTTGTACTCCACGTGCGCCGTGGAGATGGTGATGCCGCGCTCGCGCTCTTCCGGCGCCTTGTCAATCTGGTCGTACGCCAGGAACGTGGCGCCGCCCGTCTTGGCCAGCACCTTCGTGATGGCCGCCGTCAGCGACGTCTTGCCGTGGTCCACGTGCCCAATCGTTCCGATGTTCACGTGGGGCAGGCTGCGATCGAACTTTTCCTTGGACATGA
>NZ_RAWR01000454.1:0-1110 GCF_003986945.1 Corallococcus sp. AB018
CTAAGTAGGTCGCCAGAAGTTCCGAGACAAATCCGGGTCGCATGCGCAGTTTCTGGAGCATGCGACCGGCAAGGAGCCCTGCCGAGCTGGGGCTGACAGCATACGACATGCGGAAGCTGGAGCGGGCGCTGCGGCAGACGCGCGAGGCCCGTCACTTCCGTCGTCTTCTGGCCATCAAGCTCATCGCGGAGGGGAAGGGCCCGGGCGAGGCGGCACGCCTGGCAGCCTTGAGTCGGCCGGCCGTCTACTTCTGGCTTGAGCGCTACCTTACGGAGCGCACACCCTCTGCGCTCTGGGACGCCCCGCGCTCGGGCCGGCCCAGAAAAGCCCCGCGCCTCACCCCGAAACACCTGCGCAAGGTGGTGCGCGGCAACCCCGAGAAGGCTGGCTGGGCGAGCTCTGGCTGGACGGTGCCGCTGCTGCGCACCCACCTCAAGCGCAAAGGAGTCGAGGTGTCCGCCCGCACGCTGCGCCGTCGGCTGCATGAGGCGAACCTGGCGTGGAAGCGGCCGCGGTACGTGTACGCGACCGCAGCGCCTCACCCGGGGCAGAAAAAGGGGGCCTTGTCCGCCGTCTGAAGCGGCTCAAACGTCAGTGGCCTCGCGCGGTGCTGCTCGTCACGGACAGCACGGTGCTGCGCTGGTTTCCACCGCTGCGCGCCATGTGGGCGCCCATTGGCGAGCAGGCGCTGGTGAGAATCACCGGCGAGAATGCCAAGCGCACGTTGTGGGGCGCCATCAACCCTCGCTCCGGCAGGCGCGTCGTCATGGCCACCCAGCGCAGCCGCCAGGAGGACTTCATGGCCTTCTTGCACGCCCTGCGCTCCGCCTACCCCGGCCGTCCTCTGCTCCTGGTGCTCGACAGGGCCAGCTGCCACACCGCGCAGAAGTCTCAGCGGCTCGCCGCCCGCCTCGGTGTCCATCTGGTGCTGCTACCCAAGCAGCGCTCGGAGCTCAACTGCATGGACCACCTCTGGCGTCCCCTCAAACAGCGCGTGTCGGCCAACCGGCAGTACTCGACGATGGAGCAGCACGTCGCCGCTGCCATCCGCTGGGTAGTGCGCCTTTCTCCCCAGGACGCCCTCCGCAAGGCGGGCTGCCTCGCCGAGGG
>NZ_RAWR01000455.1:0-1077 GCF_003986945.1 Corallococcus sp. AB018
GGGGTGGCGGGAGCTGAGACGACGGAAACGCATGTCGTGCTCCACCGAGGCGAACACCGGCTCCACGGTGGCGATGCGCTGGTGGTAGCGGGCCGCGGCCCCCCGTTGGGACATGCGCAGGAGCATGGCCTGGCGAAAGCGTTCGTACTCCCAGCGCACGGTGAGTTTGCGGCGCGGCCTCTGCGTACACCGCGGACGCAAGGGGCAGTCCGCGCATCCGACGCCGAAGTAGGCTTCGCACGCGCCAGAGGTATCGCGCACGGGCCCCCGCATGGTGCGCCCTGCCGGGCACACCACGGCTCGCGTCGAGGGCTGAAACTCGAAGGCCTCGCGCGGGAGCATTCCGGGTTTGTTGGCCAGCGGGCCCGTCGGGGAGGACTCCTTGAGAAGCACATCCACCCAAGCGCGGTTGAGTGCGGCGAAGCGCAGGTCCTCCTCGCTCCAGTAGCCCGCGTCGCCAGCCACCTGAAGCTGCGCGGACGCGGGCAGCCCGGCCTGATGCAGCACCCGCCGCGCCTCCTGGAGGGCCTGGGCCAGGTGGCCCTTGTCATTGCCCGAAGCCGACAGCAGCACTCCCACCACCAGCCGCTGCCGCGCCCCACTGGAGACCACCGTCACCCGGTGGCCCGGGTGCACCCCATTGCCGGGAAACTGCATCAGCCCCGCGCTGGGGTTGCTGAGCACCACGGTGGCCGCTGCCCGCTCTTGGCACAGCAAGACGGCCTGCTGGTGGCGCTGCACCTGGTCCTCATGGTGCTTTTGCGCTGACGCCGTCAGCAAGCGGACCTCCACCTGGGCCAATGCCTCGAGGCGCTTGAGCGAGTGCCGCTGCACGCGCACCTGACGGCCGCTGGCGTGCGCCCGCAGACGCACGCTATCGACGGCCAGGCACTGCTCCTCGATGAGGCCTTCCTGGTAGGCCCACCGGACGGTTTCTTCCATCGCTGCCAGGAAGAGGGGGCCCTGGCTGGCGCGGAAGCGGTTGAGCACGGAGCGGCTGACGCAGTGGCCCGCGCTCAACAGCCGCAGCGCCAGGTCCGTCTGCAGCGCATGCGCCAGCTGCGTGCCCTGGTGCAC
>NZ_RAWR01000456.1:0-1069 GCF_003986945.1 Corallococcus sp. AB018
GCTCAGGGCGTGAGAAGAAATGAGCCTTCCGACTCGTCGAACCAGCCTTGCGCTATGGCGAGCAGGAGGTTGTGGGCGACGAGTGCGAGCAACCACGCGGCTTCGGCTCGCTTGCGACCTCGTACGTGAAGCCTGCGCAGTCCCTGGCGCTCCTTGACCTGCGCATTGAGCAACTCCGCCGTCGGTGCGCGCTGGGCGTAGGTGCGCTTGCCTGCGGGTGTCTGCATCCGCGCACGCCACGCATTGCTGGGGTCGCCTCGTTGGCCCCTGCGCCGCCCCTCCGGTGGCAGCAGGTTCTTGCGCGCCGGTAAGGGAGAAAAGACACGAATGCCCTGCGACTCGAGCGCGGAGAAGGCCTTGAGATTCCGATAGGCCCCGTCCACCAACCAGGCATCGGGCCTGAGTCCCAGGACGCGGGCCACCCATTGCACCATGGGGAGCAGCTGTGCAGCGTCCGCCCCCTCATCGGTGACACGACCGGCCAATGCCAACCGGCTCTCGACGTCCGAGACGGCCTGCGCGTTGTAGGCAGGACGGAAGCCGCCGTCTGGCATGCGCATCACCTGGGCCTGTGGGTCGGTGAGAGAGGCTCGGGGTTCGCCATGAGCGCCCCCCTTCGCACGTTGCTTACGCCGTGCTGCTGCCGGCAGTGCAGCGAGCGCGAGTGCCGCCCGGGCCTGTAAATCGGCGCGAGCGCGTTTGCGTGCTGCACGTGCCTTGGTACTCGCGCCCTGCTGGCACGGGCCGGCCGCAGCAGCCACGGTTGCCCGCTTCTGTAGGGTGGCCTTGCGGTGAAAAGAAGCAGCCCCTGCTGAAGCACGCACACGCGTGCCGTCCTGCGCAAGTCGCCGTGGCCGGTGTACGGCACCGCGACTGCACAGCTCATCCAGCATCTTGCCCAGCAACGCCCGGAAGGCAGGGCCTGAGCGTGTCATGAAGGAGGACAGCGTATGCGCCGACACATTGACGCCGCCGCACAACCACCAATACGCAACGTCCGTACGCAGCCTCGCCGCAATGGCGTGAGCGCTGGAGAGGCCCTCCATCTGCCCGTACACCCACAGCGCTA
>NZ_RAWR01000457.1:0-1030 GCF_003986945.1 Corallococcus sp. AB018
CTTCCCCACGAGCCCCGCCGCCTCGTTGCGCACCGCGAAGCCTCCACCCCGGACCCCAATCGGATCCAACGGCGGGATGTGCATCGCCACCACGTGCACCGCGTCTCGCGCCTCCTCCAACCAATCGTCCAGCGCCTCCTCCACCATCGGATCCACCGTGCTGCTGCCGGAGTCCACCAGGCTGAAGTGCACGCCATGGAAGGTGAAGTGCTGGCTGCCACGGCCCACCAGCCGCTGGTACTCGCGCGCGTCGTCCGTGAAGGTCTCGTGGTTGCCCAGCGTCGCGAACAGGGGAATCCGCGAGCCCGCCTCCAGCCGCTGCTGGAACTCCTCCAGCTGCTCGCGCGTCCCGTACTCCGTCAGGTCCCCCGCGAAGAAGATGAAGCGCAACGTGGGGTCCTGGTTCAGCCGCGCGTAGACATCCCCCACCTTCGACAGCGCCTCCTGCACGTCCGCCAGCGCCGCGAACCGGAACGGCTCGCGCACGTCCCAGTCCGGCGGCGCCACCGTCAGCCGCATCGACGTCCCCGGCCGCAGGGCCACGCGCCACGCCTTCACCGTCGGGTGCGCGTCCGGCATCGCCACCACCGTCAGCGGCGTGCCCGCTTCGTCCACGGCGTCCAGCACCGCGTCCGGCATCGCGTTGTGCACCATGAACAGCCAGTCCGTCCGCGCGTCCGCGCCCGCGGTGACTTTCGTGGTGAACACCGGCGCCTGCCCCCACAACTCCAGCGTCCCCGACGCCAGCGTCCGCACCGACGCGAGCCCGCCCTCCACCTCCACCGTCAGCGCGTCCGCTTCCGCCTGGCCCACGCGCGTGTCCCGCACCGCGCGGTCCTCGCTGGGGCGCACGCAGCTTGTGGACAGCAGCGCCGCCGTCAGGCCCAGCGCACCCAGTGCACGAAGTCCTCCGCTCACGTGTCACCTCCCACCGCGTACACCAGCGACACCCGCCCCATCAGCGCGCCACCCGCCTGCGCCTCCGCCGCCACGCCCCAGCGCTCCGTCACCAGCACGCGCCCCTTCAGAC
>NZ_RAWR01000458.1:0-1014 GCF_003986945.1 Corallococcus sp. AB018
GACGGGGGCCTGGACGACGGGCGCCTTCACCGGCGGTGGGGCCTGCGTGTCCCCGGACGGGAGCTCCTTGAGCTGGCCGGCGTCATAGGCGCGGCTGGTCGGCAGCACGGCCTGCGCGAATTCGCGGGACACGAGGCAGCGCCAGAAGCACAGCCAGGCGAGCCAGAAGCGGGCGAAGAACGACAGGGAGGCGGACGGGTCGGTCATCGGCCCCGGATAACAAAGCCGGAAGCCTTTGCAATTCGCCAATGGCCTGAAATGCAAAGGGCCTCACGGTTTCCCGTGAGGCCCTTTGTTCTTCAGAGTGGAGGTGGACGGGATCGAACCGACGACCTTCGCATTGCGAACGCGACGCTCTCCCAACTGAGCTACACCCCCACATGGGGACTGCTGGCTGCCTGCTGCGCCTCGCGGGCGTTGGGTCCCGAGAAGTGAGTGGGCTAGTACCGGAGCCTCACCTTGCTGTCAAGCAGCTCGTTTTCGGCACCAACCCTGCGATTGACGTGCCGCACTGTGGATGCCATAAAAACCCCCTTCCAGTACCGCATCCTTCCCGGCCATTCCGGGCACCTTCTGGTTCATGTCCACCTCCCCATCGAAGACGTTGAGCCCCACCGAGCTCGCGAAGCTTGAGCATTCGTTCGCTTCCGACCCCTCGTCGGATGCGTACAAGCCCCTGGCGGAGGCGTACCTCGACCTGGGTCGCTTCATGGAAGCGATGGTCGTCTGCAAAAAGGGCGTCAAGGCGCACCCGACCGCGGCCGATCCCCGCATCCTCCTGGCCCGCGTCTACGCGGCGCAGAACAAAGACAAGAAGGCGCTTGAGGAAGTGATGGGCGCCCTCCAGGTGCAGCCGGAGGACAAGGCCGCCCTGCGCATGGCGGGCGTGCTGCAGATCAAGGGCGGCGAGGCCGACACCGGCCGCGGCAACCTGCTCAAGGCCTACCAGGCGGACCCGGGCGATCCGGAGACCGTCACGCTCCTCCAGCAGTACAAGGTGGAGATCCCCCGCCC
>NZ_RAWR01000459.1:0-1000 GCF_003986945.1 Corallococcus sp. AB018
GCTCCACGATGTCGTACTCGAGCGTGGCCACCTGCTCGCCGTTGTCACCCGGGGTGACGGAGACGAGCTTCACGCGGTTGTGGCGCTCGCCGCCGGGGGCGCGGCGGAACAGGGTGCCCAGGGCGTCCGGCGTGGTGAGCTCGGTGCCCAGGGGCCACGTCTCGCCGGGGCGCACGGGGTCGCGCGGCAGCTCCAGCACCAGCGTGGCCAGGTTTCGCGCGGGGCCCTGGAGCCCGTCGATGATGAAGCCGCGGTCGCTGAAGGTGGCGTCCTCGGGCGCGCCGGTGTTGGGCGCCACGCGCAGCTGGCGCTCACCGGATTTGTCCAGCACGAGCACGTACGTGTACTCGGTGGGGACGGGGGCCTTGGCGGCGGCCGGGGCTTGAGCGGCGGGGGCGGCCTTGGCGTCCTTCCCCTTCTTCTTGTCGGCCTTGGCGGGCTTCTCCGCCGGGACGGACTCCAGGACGGGCGCGTTGCGGTCCAGGGCGAGGTTGAGGCGGAAGGAGATGGGTGCGTCCTGGACGAGCTTCCAGCGCAGGACGACGGCGTCCTTGGGGACGGCGGGCGCGGCGGGAACGGGAGCGGCCTCGGCGGGCTCGGGCGCAGTGGCACCCGGCGGGCGCGGGATGGGCTCCATCTTGCCCGGCGCCTCCTGCTTGCAGGCGGTGAACGCGAGTGCGACGAGCAGACCGGAGAGACTTCGCTTCACGGGGACACTCCTGGGTGACGGTCGCGGGATAGCGGAGCGGACGGCGGTTGTAAAAGGGAGAACGGGCTTTGACGCGGCCCGACGAAGTTGGAGGTTCATGGAAGGGCGGGCATGCAGGCGCTCAGTCCTTCCGGCGCGGTGGGCGGTGGCTCACCGGCGATGGACGCGAGGAGCGCGAGCTCGCTCGGGCCGGGCAGCGTGCCTCCGCAGGCGCCGGGGCAGGGCGCCACCCGCTCGTCGAAGCGCGTGCAGTAGACCTCGATGGGCGCGGGTGGGGCCGGAGGCGGCTGG
>NZ_RAWR01000045.1:0-49092 GCF_003986945.1 Corallococcus sp. AB018
GCATGGAGGGGGGCGGGGAGGGGACCGCCGGGCTCGATGCGTGAGAGCGCCTCGCTCAGCTCCGTGAGGGGCCGGGCCGCCCAGCGCGCCACGCGCCGGCTCACCCCCAGGCTCAGCAGGGCCGCGCAGCCCGCGGCGATCAACGCGGCCAGCGGGAGGGAGAGCCGCAAGAGGGGGATGCTTTCCAGCCGCTCCATGGCCACTGCCAGATGCCCGTGGCCCCTCACACCGCAAAGCCGCACACCCGAGTTGCCCGGGAGTGGGGACCAATCACAGCCGTCATGGATGGGAATGCCGGTTGCGCCGCCCAGCCATTCGTTTTCGGAGAACAGGGCGATGTGGATGCCAAAGGCAGCCAGTTCCTTCTGCTCGTCATGGGCCGCGGCCGCTGCTTCCGCGGCTCCCATCCCGGCGGACTCCTCCACCAGGTCCACCGCTGCGTCCCGCAGGCGCCGGTCCTCGCCCGCGAGCAGCAGACGATAGGCAATCAGCCCGGTGGCTCCAGCCGTGAGCGCGCTGCTGGCCAGGGTGACCACCAGCATGGCGCGCGTCAGCCTGCGCACCATCGAATCCCTGGGGTGACCGGTGTCAGCCGCTTCCAAGGCCATACCCCTCGCCGCGCAGCGTGCGCACCACGTCCTCGCCCAGCTTGCGGCGGATTCGCCCGACCAGGACCTCCAGGCTGCTCGCGGCCCCGCTGGTGACCTCGCCCCAGACGGACTCCAGCAGCGCGTCCCGGCCCACGACGCGGTCTCCGTGTGCGGCCAGCATCTCCAGGATGGCCCACTCCCGCGCGGTGACGGACACGGTGCTGCCAGCGCGGAGCGCCTCCCTCCGGCCGAAGTCGAGCACCACGTCACCCAACTGGACGCGGACGGTGCTGGCCCGCTCCCGTCGCCGTCCCAGTGCGCGCACCCGCGCCCGCAGCTCCGCGATGGCGAAGGGCTTGCCCAGGAAGTCGTCCGCGCCCGCGTCCAGCCCCTCCACCCGCTCGGCCACGCGGTTGTGGGCGGTGAGGATGAGGATGGGTGTCTGGACGCCGTCCTCGCGCAGCTCGCGGCAGAGCGAGAGCCCGGATCCGTCCGGCAGCCCGATGTCGAGCACGATGACGTCCACCGCGTCCATGAGCGCCTGCCGCGCCTGCTCCACGTCGCCGGCCTGCCGGACGACATGGCCGTCGCGCTCCAGCGCCTGGGAGACGAGGGCGCGCAGCTCCTGATGATCATCGACGACGAGGACTCGCATGGCGGGCTTTCGAGTCGGAGCTATACCACTGGCGGGAAGGCTCCGGCCGTGGGCTCCCGGCGCCGTTCAGCCGCCGTTCAACCGGTGCTGGCAGGGTCGCCGCATGCCTTCCCGGTGCAGGCCCCGAAGACCCGACGCTCGCCTGATGCTGCTCGCGTGGCTGCTGTTGGCCACGGCCTGTGCCACCTCGCCCTACGACCGGGCGTGGGTGTCCTCGGAGCTCGCGGCGCGTGCCGCCCCCCTGGGCCCCGGCGCGGACGGGAACCCCTCCCTCCCGCCAGGGCTCACGGACGCGGCGACCCTTGAGGAAGGCACGGCCGTCGCCGTCGCCCTCTGGAACAGCGCCGCGCTCCAGGCGGACATGGCCCAGCTCGGCATCTCGAGGGCCGACCTGGCCGAGGCGGGAGCGCTGCCCAATCCCACGTTCTCCCTGCTGCTGCCCGTGGGCCCCCGGACGATCGAGTCCTCGCTGCTCCTCCCGCTCTTCGCCCTCTGGCAGCGACCGGCCCGTGTCGCCGCCGCGAAGGCGCAGGTGGAGCAGGTCGCTCGCGGGCTCGTGCAGAACGGCCTGGATGTCGCCCGGGATGTCCGTGTCGCGCACGCGGACTGGGTGCTCGCGGAAGGGCGGCGCGGAGCATTGGAGGAGCTCGCGGGCCTGTGGTCGCGGACGCTGGAGCTGGCAGAGGCGCGCCTGGCCGCGGGGGACGCCAGCCGCGTGGAGGTGGATGCTCTGCGCGCGGAGAAGCTGCTGGCGGAGGACGCCTCCCGGCGCGCGCGCACGGAGGTGCTGCTGGTCCGGGAGCGGCTGCGGCTCCTGATGGGCGTGGTGCAGAGCCCGCTGTTCGCGCAGGCCCTTCCGAAGGAATCCCCCCGCGAGTCCCGCACCCTGCGTCCGCTGCCTGAACTCATGGAGCTGGCGCAGGCCGCCCGGCCGGACGTGCTCGCCACGGAGCTGGGCATCCAGATGGCGGGGAGCCGGCTGGGCTGGGAGAAGGCGCGCATCGTCAACCTGCTCGCGCGGCTGGACGTGAAGCCGTCGACGTCCGCGAACGGCTCGCCGCAGGCGCTGTGGGTGCCGGGCGCGCAGCTGGACGTTCCCATCTTCAACTGGAACCCCGGGGGCATTGGACGCGCGGAGGCGGAGCTGATGCGCGCTTCCGCCCGCTATGTGCTCTTGCGGCAGCAGGTCGCGAACGAGGTCCTCGTGGCCCGTGAGCGCGTGCTCCAGGCGTCCAGCTCACTCGCGGCATTCCAGGCGGACATCCTCCCGGCGCTGACGGCCGCGAGCGACGGCGCGCGGAAGTCCTTCGACGCCGGGGATGCGCCGTACGTGTTGGTGCTGGATGCCCTGCGCCGGTTGGCCGACGCGAGGCTCCGCACCCTTGAACTCGAAGCGGACCTGCGCCGCGCGCTCGCTCAGCTGGACCGGGGGCTGGGCAAACAGGGAGTGGCTCATGAATAGGCTTGTCCGGCTGATGGCCGTCGCCGGTTTCGTCGCCCCGTCGTTCGCCTGCCAGGAGAAGAAGCCCGCGGCGCCACCGCCCGCCGCGGTGGTGAACTCCCACGTGACGGAGGCTTCGCTCGCGACGGTGACGCTCCAGCCCCAGGCGGAGGCGCGGCTGGACCTGCACGTCCAGCCGGTGGAGAAGCGCAGCGCGGAGCGGCGGCGGATGCTGGGCGGCGAGGTCGTCGTCCCGTCTGGCAATGCGCTGGTGGTGACCGCGCCCGTGGCGGGCGGCGTCGTGGCGGAGGGCGGCACCGCGCTGCGTCCCGGGGCCACGGTGAAGCGGGGCGACGTGCTGTTGCGGCTGGTGCCGCTCGCCACCGTGGACCGGGACCTGCTTGCCCAGGCGCGCAGGGCGGCGGACGTGGCCCGTGCCCGCGACGAGGTCTCGGCGGAACGGCTCGCCCGCGCGGAGCGGGTGCTCGCGGATGGCGCGGGCACGGCGCGCGCCGTGGAGGAGGCCCGGGCCGAGCGCGCCGTCGCCGGGGCGGAGCTGGCGGCCGCGCGCACGCGGCTGGAGCTGGTGAGCCGCTCACCGCTGGAGTCGGACGTCAGCATGCGCATCCTCGCGCCGCGCGACGGCGTCCTGCGCCAGGTGTCGGTCGCGCCCGGGCAGACCGTTACGGCGGGAGCGCCTCTCTTCGAGGTCGTGGGCGTCACCGCGAACTGGGTGCGCGTGCCCCTCTTCGTCGACGAGGTCCACCGCGTGAAGCCGGACGCGCCCGTGCGCGTGCACGCGCTGCTGTCCGGCCAGGACGAGGGCGTGGAGGCGCTGCCGGTGATGGGGCCGCCCAGCGCGGATCCGGTCTCCGCCACGGTGGACCGCTTCTATGAACTGCCCGCGTCCGCGCGCTTCGCGCCGGGCCAGCGCGTCGGGGTGTCGCTGCGCTTCGACGCGGGAGAAGAGCTCCTCGCCGTGCCCACGTCCGCCGTCGTCTACGACGCGCTGGGCGGAGCCTGGGTCTACGTGAGGGAGGCGGAGCACGTCTACGCCCGCGGCCGCGTGGACGTCGTGCGCCAGGAGGGCACGGACCTGCTGCTCGGACGGGGTCCCCGCGAGGGCACCCCCGTGGTGACGGTGGGCGCGGCGGAACTGTTCGGCACGGAGTTCGGGGCGGGCCACTGAGGAAGACCTGATTCCAACATGCACAAGCTCATCTCCGCCTGCCTCCACTTCCGGATCATCCCCATCGCCGCGGCTGTCCTGCTGCTCATCCTCGGCTACGCGAGCCTTCGCGGCATGCCGCTGGATGTCTTCCCCGAGTTCGCTCCACCGCTGGTGGAAATCCAGACAGAGGTCCCCGGCCTCTCCAGCCTGGAGGTGGAGAAGCTGATCACCACGCCCCTGGAGAACGGCCTCGCGGGCGTCCCCGCGCTGAAGACGCTGCGCTCCAAGTCCGTGCTGGGCCTGTCCTCCGTGGTGCTCATCTTCGAGCGGGGCTCGGACCTGTTCCGGGCGCGGCAGTTGGTGCAGGAGCGGCTGGCTCGCATCGCAACCACGCTGCCCTCGGTGGCGCGCCCGCCGGTGATGCTCTCCCCTGTGTCGGCGACGAGCCGCGTCCTCAAGGTCGGCCTGCGCTCCGACACGTTGGACCGGATGGCGCTGTCGGACGTGGCGCGGTGGACCCTCCGCCCCCGCTTGATGGGCATCCCGGGCGTGGCGAACGTCGCCATCTGGGGACAGCGGGATCGCCAGTTCCAGGTGAAGGTGGATCCGGAACGGCTGCGCGCCGCGAACGTCACCCTGGATGACGTCCTGCGCGTCGCGCGCGATGCGAGCCTTCCGTCCTCGGGAGGTTTCATCGACACGCCCAATCAGCGACTGGCGGTCAGCCTGCCGGGCTCCACCACGCTGGCCGCGCTGGAGGACGTGCCCGTGGCCTTCCGCAACGGAGCCTCCATCCGGCTTGCGGACGTGGCCACGGTGCAGGAGGGACATCCACCGCCCATCGGCGAGGGCATCGTCGACGACACGGCCGGCATCCTCCTCATCATCGAGAAGCAGCCCTGGGGCAACACGCTGGAGGTCACCGAGCAGGTGGAGGCCGCGCTCGAACAGATGCGTCCGGCGCTCCAGGGCGTCACCGTGGTGCCGGGCATCTTCCGTCCGGCGACCTTCATCGAGACCGCGTTGGGCAACCTCCGGCACGCCGTGCTGGTGGGCTGCGTGATGGTCATCATCGTCCTCTTCGCCTTCCTCCAGGACGTGCGCACGGCGGCCATCAGCCTGGTGGCGATTCCGCTGTCCCTGGTGGGCGCCATCGTCGCGCTGCGGCTGGTGGGGGCCACCCTGGACACCATGGTGCTCGCCGGGCTGGTGCTGGCGCTGGGCGAGGTGGTGGACGACGCCATCATCGACGTGGAGAACGTGCAGCGGCGCCTGGCGGAGAACCGGGCGCTGGGCCATCCGCGCTCCGCCTTCCAGGTGGTGCTCGACGCGTCGCTGGAGGTCCGCAGCGCCGTCGTCTACGCGACCATCATCGTCGTCCTCGTCTTCCTGCCGGTGTTCCTGCTGGAGGGCGTGAGCGGCGCCTTCTTCCGTCCGCTCGCGGTGGCGTACGTGCTGGCGGTGGGCGCCTCCATGGCGGTCGCGCTCACGCTGACCCCGGTGCTGTGCCTGCTGTTCCTGACGGGGAAGGGCGAGGAGCACACGCCGCGGCTGGGCGGATGGCTGCGCGAGCGCATCCACCCGCTCGTCGCCTGGATGATGGACCGGCCCCGGGTGGCGGTACGAAGCGTCATCGCCGTGCTGCTGGGAGGCGGCATCCTCGCGGCGATGCTGGGCGAGGGCTTCCTGCCGCACTTCCAGGAGTCCGACTTCCTCATGCACTGGGTGGCCAAGCCGGGGACGTCCGGAGACGCGGTCCTCCGCACGGCGCTGCGGGCCAGCGAGGAGCTGCGGGCCATCCCGGGCGTCCGCCACTTCGGCGCGCACATCGGCCGAGCCGAAGTGGCCGACGAGGTGGTGGGCCCCAACTTCGCGGAGCTGTGGATCAGCCTGGACGCCGTCGACGACTACCCGGCCACCGTGCAGCGCATCCACGACGTGGTGGAGGGCTACCCCGGCCTCTACCGCGACGTGCAGACGTATCTCCAGGAGCGCATCAAGGAGGTGCTCAGCGGCGCCAGCGGCTCCATCGTGGTGCGCGCCTCGGGGCCCGACCTGGACGTGCTGCGCTCGAAGGCGCGCGACATCGAGGCGAAGCTGCGAGGCATCCCCGGCGTGGTGAACCTCAAGGTGGAGCCGCAGGTGCTGGTGCCCCAGGTCCAGCTGCGGTTGGATCCGGAGGCGGGGCGCCGGCTGGGACTCACTCCGGGAGACGTGCAGCGCGCGGTGTCCACGCTGCTGCAAGGCACCAAGGTGGGAGAGGTCTACCGCGACGAGCGCACCCTGGACGTCGTCGTGTGGGGCGAGGACTCCGTGCGCCAGGACGTGGCCGCGGTGCAGGCGCTGCGCCTGCGGGCTCCCTCGGGCATGCCCTACCGGCTGGGCGACGTGGCGCGGGTGGAGCTCGTGTCCGTTCCCAACATCATCCAGCACGAGGGCGCTTCACGCCGGCTGGACATCACCTGCGACGCCCAGGGGCGGGCGCTGGGCGCGGTGGTCACCGACATCCGGGCCGCGCTCTCCGGCCTGGACTGGCCCACTGGCCACCACGCGGAGGTCCTGGGCGAGTACGCGGAGCGCGAGGGTGCGCGCACGCGGCTGTTGGGCTTCTCCATGCTCGCGGTGCTGGGCATCGCCCTGGTGCTCTACCTGGACTTCCAGTCGGGCCGGCTCGTGGCCTTCACCCTGGGGACGCTGCCCTTCGCGCTGGTGGGCGGAGTGGTGGGCGTGCTGCTCACCGGCGGGGTCGTCTCGCTGGGCTCACTCGTGGGGTTCGTCACCGTGCTGGGCGTCGCCGCGCGCAACGGCATCCTCCTGGTGAGCCACTACCGCCACCTGGAGGCCAGCGAGGGCGTCCCGTTCGGCCGCGAGCTCGTCCTGCGCGGGACGCTGGAGCGGCTCCAGCCCATGGCGATGACGACGCTGACGACGGCCCTGGCGCTCGTCCCGCTGGTGGTGGGAGGCCTGAAGCCCGGGCAGGAGATTGAACACCCCATGGCCGTCGTCATCCTCGGAGGGCTGTTCTCCTCCGCCGTGCTCAACGTGCTGCTCGTCCCCTCCCTGTATCTGCGCTTCGGGAGGGGAGCCGCCACCCGCGTTAGAGCTGAACCTTGAAGCCGCCAATGAGCATGCGGGGCGCGTTGGGGCGCGCGCCGTACGGACGACGGCCGACGATGACCGCCTCGTCCAAGAGGTTGCGGCCGCTCACGTAGAGCTGCCCCCAGCGGGTGATGTTCCAGTTGGCGTTCACGTCGAACGTCAGCAGGGCTCCCGTCTTCAGGCCCTCGGGGATTTCGCCCTGGCCCGCCTGCTCGCGCATGCTGCTCAGGAAGGTGGAGCTGATGAAGGCCCCCCAGCGCGCGCCCTCCACGCCAATGGAGGCGAAGAGCTGGTGGTTGGGCACGTACGGCAGCTCGTCTCCCGCCACCACGTTGCCGAACTGCGGATCCGCCGAACGGAAGTCGTTGAGCAGCTTCGTGCGCGTGAACGTGTACGCCACCGTCAGCGGGAAGGTGATGCCGCCGCCCGGACGGAAGGTCTTCTCCGCGTAGGCCTCCAGGCCGTAGATGTTCGCCTCGCCCGCGTCCACCTGGCGGTCCAGGTTGTCGTTGAAGCAGCCGTTGGAGAAGGTGCAGACGTCGGTGAGGTTGGAGTAGTCGTTGAAGAAGCCCACCACCTCGAAGCGCTCACTGCGCCGCGACCAGCGCGCGCCGGCCTCGTAGTTGATGCTCTTCTCCGGGCCCACGGCCTGGGGCTGGCCCGGCGCGGGCGGGGAGAAGCCCCGGTAGGCGCCGGCGAACAGGCCCAGCGCGGGGTTGAGCGCGCCGTACACGCCCACGCCCGGCATCAGCGCCTCCAGTGACCCGTTCTGGGTGGTGACCGCCAGCCTGTCCACGGACTTGGAACGGATGACCTCCAGCCGCACGCCCGGCGTCACCACCAGGGGCCCCCAGGCGATGGCGTCCGTCGCGTGCAGCGCGAGCGCGTGCGTGGAGTCCTTGTTGTCGGCGGTGACCTCCGTGGCGCCGCCCTCGGCGACCAGCTCGCCGGACACCATGCGGAAGCCGTCCTGGGTGTGGCGCCGGTCGATGCTGTCGAAGTGGTAGCGCACGCCGAACTCGACGTTGTGCGACAGCGCGCCCGTCCGCGCCGACCAGCGGGCGACGCTCTGGAGGCCCTGGTTCACGAAGACGCGGTAGTTGGGCCCGATGAGGATGGTCTCTCCCGGCGTGGACGAGTCCTGCTCGCCGGTGAGCACGCTGTAGTAGATGGCGTTGCGCGCGCTGGTGGGGTCCGCGAGCACGTCGGAGATGCTGATGCCGCGGAAGCCGTTCACCTTGCGCCAGCTGCGGTCCAGGTCCTGGCGGTACAGCGACGTCGTCACCGTGATGTCGCGCCCCTCCAGCACGTGGCTGAGCACCGCCTGGGTGCGGTGCCACCGCATGTGGTCGAACTGGCTGGCCTTGTAGCGGCGCAGCGGGTTCGCCGCGAAGTCCGCGTCCGACAGGCCCAGGTACGTCTCGTTGGAGCCCTCGTCGGAGTAGCCCAGCTTGAGCTGGAGCGTCTGGCGCAGGTCGCCGTCCGGCACCAGCCGGTAGCGCGCCTTGGCCATCCACTCGTTGCGGTGGAAGCCGGTGGTGGCGTCGCTGTTGTCCAGGTCCTTGAATCCGCTGCTGCGCAGGTGGATGCCTTCGATGAGGAAGCCCGCGCGCTCGGTGCTGGCGCCGAAGAAGCCGTGCGCCTTGCCGTAGAGGTACTGCCCGCCCGCGACGTCCAGGCCGAACGACTCCTGCGCGGGGATGTCCCGGGTGATGAGGTCCACGGAGCCGCCCACCGTCTGCGGGCCCTGCTGCACGGAGGACGGGCCCTTGAGCACGCGCACCGACTGCATGCGGGTCATCAGGGGGAAGTAGTACGCGGCGGGCGCGGAGTACGGCGCCGGCCCGAAGAGGATGCCGTCCTCCAGCAGGGTGACCTTCTTGCTGCGGTCCGGGTTGACGCCGCGCAGGCCCAGGTTGGGCCGCAGGCCGAAGCCGTCCTCGCCACGGCCGTACACGCCCGGCACGGACTGGAGGATGGCCTGGGGGTCGTCCAGCTCGTAGCGCTGGAGCTTCTCCGGATTGAGGATGTGGATGGAGCCGCTCGTCTTCGCCTCGGACGTGCCCACCACGACGCTCTCGAAGCGGCGATTGTCCACGGGCGGCGTCCCGTCGAGGGGCGCATCGGCCGGAACAGTTCCCGCCACGGCGGGCTCCGGCGGCGCGGGCTCCGACTGCACGGGCTCTGACGGCGCGGGCTCGGTGACGGGGGCGGAGACGGACGGCTCACCGGCGGCGGCCGGAGCGGGCTCTTCGGTGGGCGGCGGGGCAGGGGGCTCGGACGCGGCCGGCGGAGGTGCCAGCGGAGCCTCGGCCGGAGCCCGCGGAGACTCTGGTGGGGGCGGCGGCGTCTGGGCCGGGGCCGACGAGGAGACAACGAAGGAAACGACGGCGACTGCCCAGGTCGGTGCACCCATGAGGACGAAGACTCCCGGAGGAACGTGCGAAGAGGTGCGGCGGTCGATCATGCCAGCGGGGGAGTGGAACCTCCCCGCCGGCCCGGAAGACCGCCGCCGACCGCGACTGCGTGAACGCCTACTCCTGCGCCTCGGCGGCGCCCGCGATGACGATCTTCCCGTCGGCCTGCACGGCGATGGCGCGAGCGGCCTCGTCCAGCTTGCCGGCGATGACGTTCACCGTGACGATGCCACCCGTGCCGAAGGTGGTGTCGCGCGTGCCGTCCAGGTTGAAGCGCGCGACGGCGAAGCGGTTGTCACCGCCCTCGGTGACGAAGCCCGCCGCGTACACCTTGTTGTCCGGGCCGAACGTCACGCCCCAGAAGCGGTCGTTCTCCGTCTCGGAGAAGGGCACCGCGCCCACGAACTCCGTGCCCGTCGTCATGTTGCGGATGAGCAGGATGGCGTCGTCGTCCTGGCTGCCACCGGCGCGGTAGCCCGCGGCGGCCACGTACTCCTCGTCCCCCACGTCCTTCTTCTCCACGTCGAAGAAGGCCTCGTCCGGACGGTCGAAGGAGTAGAGCTTGTAGCCCTCGGTGAAGCCGTCCACTGTCGCCGGCTGGCCGTTCGCCGTCAGCACCACCGCCAGGGCATCGATCTGGCTGGGGCCCCGGGTCGCGCTGCCCACCATGAACACGCGGTCGTCCTTCAGTGCCACCGCGTCACGGCCGCGGTCGTTGTCGCCGGCCAGGTCCAGGATAAACGCGCCGTTCACGCCGAACGTGGTGTCCAGCGCGCCCGTCGCGGTGTAGCGGAACGAGATGAGGTCCACCTTGTCGCCGGACACGCCCGCCGCGCGGCCGTAGCCGGTGGTGATGTAGTCGCCCGTGGACAGCTGCACCGCGGCGTAGGCCTCGGAGATGCCCCACTCCTTGGTCGGGTCGTTCGTGGCGAACGGCGCCGAGTTCAGCACGCCCTTGGAGCCGAAGGTGTTGTCCACCGTGCCCGTGTCGTTCAGGCGCAGCATCACAATGCGATTGGCGGACTGCGCGCCCACGCCCGAGGGCTGCGACAGGTAGCCGGCGGACATGATCTTCCCGTCCGCCTGCACCAGACCGTGGCGGGCGGAGTCACCCAGACCGCCGATGTCCAGCGCGTAGAAGCCCTTCTTCGCGTTCGCGGCCGGGGACGCGTTGAAGGTCTCGTCCAGCGCGCCGTTGGTGGTGATGCGGGCGACCACGCGGTCGGTGTCCGTGCGCGTGCCTTCCGCCTTCTTGGTGGCGAACACCACCAGCCGGTCCTGCGCGTCGCGGCTGACGCTCCACATGGCGTCGCGCACCGTGCCGGCGCCCGTGCCCAGGCTCACGCGCGAGATGCCGTTCGAGGCATAGCTGGTGTCCACCGAGCCATTGGTGTTCAGCCGCACGAACGCCAGGTCCGTGTCCGGCGTGACCGTGCCGGCGTCCGTGCCCGCGTCGGTGTTGGTGCCCGCGTCGGTGTTGGTGCCCGCGTCGGTGTTGGTGCCCGCGTCCGGCGTCGGAGTGGGCTCTTCGTCATCACCACACCCACCCATGTAGGTCGCGGTCAGGCCCAGAACCAGCATGCTGGGCAGCAGCTTCGTGATGCTCCGGTGCTTCCTCTGATTAGTCATTTTCGACCCTCGGGTAGGGGATGAGTGAAATATGAGAGGGATTCTCATTTTGGCTGGCCGTAAATGAGAGGCGTCTCATTTGTGGCGGCGAATCTGAGAACGATTCTCATTTTCATGCGCGTTTCGGGGCGGTGAGTAGACTGCGAGTCCTTCGAAGTCAAGACGACATCCCGGTTTCGATAATAATTGTCATTCGCAACTTTGATTTGATACTCGCGGATCCCATGACTGTCTTCAAAGCCCGTCCTGATGCGCCCTCCCGGCTGGGAGTGAGGGCCCTGGCATTCACCGCGGTGCTGTGTGTGGCGTGCAGCGACAACAAGCCCAAGCCGGTGGAGCCTGGCCCCGGGGACGGCGGCACGGACGTGCGCGCGCAGCTGCTGAGCGCCGCGGGCGAGTGCATCCTGGGGACGGCGCGGGAGTTCCTGCCCAAGGCCACGGCGCTCCAGACCGCGACGGCGGCGTTGCGGGACGCGCCGGACGCGGCGGCGCGGACGGCGGCGCGCACGGCGTTCCACGAGGCGATGGACGTCTGGCAGGTGATGGAGCCCATGCAGGTGGGGCCCGCGGCGCCGCGCAGCAGCCCGGGCGGCGCGGAGATCCGCGACAACATCCACTCGTTCCCGCTCTACAACCGGTGCTCCATCGAGGAGCAGCTCGTGTCCAAGGGCTACGAGTCGGCCAGCTTCTCCTCCAGCCTGGTGACGCGGCGCGGGTTCCTGGCGCTGGAGTACCTGCTCTTCTACGAGGGCGCGGAGACGGCTTGTGGGCCCAACTCCGTCATCGTGGCGCAGGGGACGTGGGCGGCGCTGTCCGCGGACGACCGGGCGGCGCGCAAGCGGGCCTACGCGGCGGTGGTGGCGGCGGACGTGCACAAGCACGCGCAGGCGCTGGTGACCGCGTGGGCGCCGGAGGGCGGCAACTTCCTGAAGACGCTGGCGACGGCGGGCTCCGGCAACGCGGTGTTCCCCTCGACGCAGGTGGCGCTCAACGCGATGAGCGACGCGCTCTTCTACGTGGAGCGCGAGGGCAAGGACCAGAAGCTGGCGCGGCCGCTGGCGCTGCGCGACTGCTCGTCGTCCATCTGCCCGGAGCTGCTGGAGTCGCAGTTCGCGGGCCGCTCGAAGCAGAACCTGCGTCAGAACCTGGTGGGCTTCCGCCGCCTCATGGACGGCTGCGGCCCGGACTTCACGGGCACGGGCTTCGACGACGTGCTGGCGGCGGTGGGCGCGGAAGGCGTGGCCACGCGGATGCGCCAGGAGGTGGTGGAGGCCGACGCGGCGCTGGTCGCGGTGGAAGAAGCAGACCTCGCTCAGGCGCTGGTGCAGGACAAGCCGTCGGTGATGACGGTCTACAACGATTTCAAGGGCATCACGGACACGCTCAAGACGGACTTCATCACCACGCTGGACCTGGAGCCGCCCGCGGGCCTCGAGGGAGACAATGACTGACGTGGCTGGCTGCGGGAGCAGGCCGCTGGCACGGGTGTGGGCGTGGGCGTGGCTGCTGGCGCCCCGGGACATCGCCGCGCTGGCGGCGTTCCGGGTGGCGCTGGGGCTGCTCATCACCGTATCGGCAGTGCGCTTCCTGGCCTACGGCTGGGTGGGCGTGTTGTTCGCGCAGCCCCGCTTCCGCTTCACCTACTGGGGGTTCGGCTGGGTGCCGGTCCTCCCGGGTGACTGGATGCCCGCGCTCTTCATGGTGATGGGCGTGCTGGGCGCGCTGTTGATGGTGGGGTTGTTCTACCGGGTGACGGTGGTGCTGCTGTTCGGGGTGTTCGCCTACGTGCAGTTGCTCGACGTGACGAACTACCTCAACCACTACTACCTGGTGAGCCTGCTGCTGGGGCTGATGTGCTTCGTGCCCGCGCACCGGGCCTTCTCCGTGGACGCGTGGCGCAAGCCGGCGCTGCGGCGGGACTGGCTGCCGGCGTGGTGCACGGTGCTGCTGCGCTTCCAGGTGTCCGTCGTCTACGTGTTCGCGGGGCTGGCGAAGGTCACCACGGACTGGCTGGTGCACGCGCAGCCTCTGAACATCTGGCTGGCCGCCCGCACGGGGCTGCCGTGGGTGGGGCCGCTCCTGGAACAGCGCTGGATGGCGTACGCGGCGGCCTGGGGCGGGATGCTGTTCGACACCACCATCGTGCTGTTCCTCATGTGGCGCCGCACGCGGCCGTTCGCGTACGTCGTGGTGCTGGGCTTCCACGCGGTGACGTTCGTGCTGTTCCCCATCGGGATGTTCCCCTTCATCATGGTGACGGCGGCGCTGGTGTTCTTCGACCCGTCGTGGCCGCGCGTGCTCGCGGCCCGGGTGCGGCGCCTTCCTTTGGCCGTGCGTCCTTCCGGGGTGGGCGAAGGCGCGACCCTGGTGGTGCCGGGTTGGAAGGGCCGCCTGGCGCTGGGAGCGGCGTTGACCTACGCGGTCCTCCAGGTGGCGCTGCCGCTGCGCACGCACGCGTATGGCGGCAACGTGCTCTGGCACGAGCAGGGGATGCGCTTCTCGTGGCGGGTGATGACGCGGGAGAAGAACGGCAGCGCGACGTTCCTGGTGCGTGACAGCGTCACCGGCCGGGAGTGGCACGTTCCGCCCAGCCAGTACCTCACGCGGTTGCAGGAGCGGGAGATGGCGGTGCAGCCGGACCTCATCCTGCAACTGGCCCACAGGATTGCCCGGGACTTCGAGGCGAACACGCACCACCCCATGGAGGTCCGGGCCGACGTGCGGGTGTCCCTGAACGGCCGGATGTCGGAGCCGCTGGTGGATCCGCACGTGGACCTGGCGAAGGAGGAGGACAGCCTGGGACCCAAGGCGTGGATCCTCCCCGCGCCGGAAGGCCCCCCGGTGCACCTGCGCCCCTCGCGGCGAAGCGCCCCCGGTGCCTGAGGCTGGCCGTCAGCCCAGCGTCAACAGCGCGCCGCAGACCATCAGCCCCACGCCCACGACGAGCTTCCACGACATGGGCTCGCCCAGCAGGCCCCACGCCAGGACGAGCGTGAGGGCCAGGCTGAGCTTGTCGATGGGAGCCACCCGCGAGGCGGGAGCGAGCTGGAGCGCCCGGAAGTAGGCCAGCCACGACAGGCCCGTGGCCACGCCGGAGAGCGCGAGGAAGAGGAGCGTGCGGCGGCTGAGGGTGGGAAGGGCGGCGCCTTCTCCCCGGGCCAGCGCGATGGTCCAGGCGAAGACGAGCACCACCACGGTGCGCAGGGCGGTGGCGAGCGTGGAAGGCACGCCCTCCACACCCACCTTCCCAAGAATGGCGGTCAGCGCGGCGAAACCCGCGGAAGCCAGAGCGTAGATCCACCACGTCATGTGCGTGACTCCCAGGGCGGTCGCATGGCCCTGACACCGAGCGTCCGCCGGCACCTGACACCGAAAAGAGAAGCCCAGCAACCCGGTGGGGTTGCTGGGCCTCTGGACATCGACTTCCCGCTGACGGACTACCGGACGACGGTCAGGGCCGTGTCATCGATGAAGAAGCTCGTCTGCAGCGACGAGTCCTCCGTGCCGTTGAAGTAGATGCGGACGGTCTGGCCCTTGTACGCGTCCAGGCTGAACGTCCGCTGAACGTAGGCCGTGCCCTTGTCCAGGTTGCTGTACGTGGCCAGCGTCGCCAGCACCGTGCCCGCGCTGTTGCGGACCTGGACGGCCAGCTTGTCGTAGGCCGTGGTGGTCGTCGTCTCCGCCGTGGTGATGCGCGCCCAGAAGGTGAACGTGGCGCTGCACGCCGTGGCGGGGATGGTGACGTCCTGGTAGGCGAACTCGGTACGCGTGCTGCCGTAGCCGTTCATGTAGGCCTTGTACGTGCCAGTGCGCGGCGCGCTGCCGGACGTGGTGCCGTCGATGACGCCGGACGAGGTGGTCCAGCCCGTGTTGCCGCTCTCGAAGCCCGCGTTGGCGAGGAGTTGCTCGGTGATGGAGCAGCTGCCCGTGCCGTTGTTCACCGTCACGGACACCGTGGCGGACGTGCCCACGTTGTTCGCCGCGTCATACGCCTTCGTGGTCAGCGCGTAGGTGCCGTTGGCCACCGTCGCCGTGTTCCACGAGAAGCTATACGGCGAGGCCGTCGCCGTGCCCAGCAGCGTGGTGCCCGCGAAGAACTCCACGCGAGACACGCCCACGTTGTCGGTGGCGCTGGCGCTCAGGCTCGCGGTGCCGCTCAGCGTGGCGCCGCCCGCGGGCGAGGTGATGGACGTGGTGGGCGGGGTGGTGTCGCTGCCGCCGCCGCCGGTGATGAAGAGCGTGTACAGCAGCTTGTTGGGCGAGCCGGTCCCCGGGCTGGTGACCTTGTTCGGCGTGGAGTTGTTCACCAGCGCGTCGCGCACCTGCGCGGGCGTCGCGGTGGGGTTCGCGCTCAGGTAGAGCGCCGCGGCGCCAGCCACGTGCGGCGACGCCATGGACGTGCCGCTCATGGACGTGCTGGACGAGTTGCCGGAGTTGGACGCCGAGGTGATGCTCGAGCCCGGCGCGAAGATGTCCACGCACGTCCCGTAGTTGGAGAACGACGAGCGGGCGTCCGTGCTGGTGGTGGAGCCCACGGTGATGGCGTTGGGCGTACGGGCCGGCGAGTAGTTGCAGGCGTTGGCGCTGTCGTTGCCGGCGGCGACCACCGTGGTGACGCCCGCGGCGATCAGCCGCTCCGTCGCGTCGTCGATGGCCTGGATGCCCACATCGCCCAGGCTCATGTTGGCGACCGCGGGCTTGACGTGGTTGGCCGCCACCCAGTCGATACCGCCGATGACCTGCGCGTCGTTGCCGTAGCCCGTGCAGTCCAGCACGCGCACGCCGTGGAGGGTGACCTTCTTCGCCACGCCCCAGGTCGTGCCGCCCACCGTGCCCGACACGTGCGTGCCGTGGCCATGGCAGTCGGAGGGGTCGCTGTCGTTGTCGATGAAGTCGTAGCCGTTGCCGATGCGGCCGGTGAACTCGGTGTGGGTCTGCCGGATGCCGGTGTCGATGACGTACGCGTGCACGCCGGTGCCGTCGACGTTGTACGTGTAGGAGCTGTTGCGCGGCAGGTCCCGCTGGTCGATGCGGTCGATGCCCCAGGTCGCGCCGGTCTGCGTCGCGGACACGTGGATGAGGCCGTTCTCCTGCACGTACGCCACGCGCGGGTCGGACAGGAGGCGGCGGGCCTCGGCCTCGCTCATGTTCGCCAGGAAGCCGTGGATGGAGTGCTCATAGGTCCGCAGCACCCGGCCGCTGGTGAGGGACACCATCTCCCGGGCGATGTTCGCCGCTCCCTGCTGCCGGACCTCCTGCGTCGAATCGCGCAGGACCACGATGTACTCGTTCGGGATGGCCCGCTCGCGGCGGATCATCTGCGCCGTCTGACCGATCTGCTCGCTGTCGGACTCCGGGCCCTCCGGCATCGGGCCGCACGCCGCGGCCAGAAGGGAGATGGCGCTCACCGCCTGGGTCAGTTTCAGTTTCATTCGGCCTCTCAGGGAACGTGCGGGCACCGGGACGGAAGCCCTCGCACAAGCAGTGAAATTATATTTTCGTGAATAAACGGTCAATCCCGTGGTGCCCCGCATGGGAGCACAAGCTGACACACTGTCAGCCGGACGGAGGTGGATGAACGGTGGCTGCATCGAAGTCGATGGTGGGATTGACCGCGGGGCTCCTGGTGGGTGGGCACAAGGCGGCCAGGCTGTTGGAGGCCGAGCTGGAAGCCACCGGTCTCAGCGCCGGTGAAGCGGTCCTGTTGTCCGTGCTGGCGTCTGGCGCCATGACGATGACCGGTGTCATGTCCGCGCTGCACATCGGCGCGTCCACGGCGACCAGCCTGGTGTCGCGGTTGGAGAAGCACGGCTACGTGCGGCGCTCCCGCAACCCCGAGGATGGACGCTCCCTGCTGGTCGCGATCACCGACGCAGGAGCTGTTCAGTGCGAGGCGGCGGAGGAGGCCTTCACGAAGGTCGACGCGAAGCTCGTGGAAGCGGGCCGTGACGCTGTCCGGGGACACACCGCGCTGATGAAGCGGCTCTCTGGCCTCCCCTGAATCTTTCGTCTACTACGAAATAGTAGTACGTTTTCGTAGTAGATGGAGGAGGCATGGCCATGGATGACGACGTGTTTCTTGAAGGATTCTCACGGGGGGAGCTGAGCGGGTTCGCCCATCTCGACCATGTGCGGGTGGTCTACCTCTACACGCTCAGGGCGGGGCGTGATGCGGCCGTCGAACTCACCCGCGCGGGTCTGCGGGCGCTGACGGGCCGACTCGGAGTTCCGGAGAAGTACCACGAGACCATGACGGTCGCGTGGGTCCAGCTCGTCAGTGCGCGGGCGGCGGCGGGGCCAGGGCGCGACTTCACGGCGTTCGTCAATGACAACCCACGATTCCAGCGCAAGGACCTCCTCGAGGACTACTACTCCCGAGAGGTCCTCTTCGGCGCCGAGGCGCGGACCCGGTTCGTCGAGCCGGACCTGATGCCCCTGGCGTAGGTGGGCGGGGCGGCGTGCCTGCCTGAAGTTCTTTACATTGAGCGAACGTTCACTCAATGATGCGGGGCATGCCTCGTACGGCTGACGCCAATGCAGTCCTCCGGGAGAAGACGCGGGAGCGCGTGCTCCAGGCCGCGGTGCGGCTCTTCTCCCGTCACGGCTTCGACGGGAGCAGTGTCCGCGCGCTCGCGCAGGAGGCGGACATCGCCGTGGGGCTGCTCTATTCGCACTTCGAGTCGAAGGAGGCGGTGCTCGCGGCGCTGATGCAGTCGTCGATGCTGGACGTCGCGCACACGTTGGAGGCTGCGGACCGCGAACCCTCCGCGCGGGGTTTCGTCACGGTCCTGCTCACGTCCGCAGTGGAGATGATGGACGCGCACCGGGACCTCTGGCGGCTGAGCCATGGCCTGCGCCACCAGCCGGAGGTGTTGGCGCGGCTGAAGCTGCCGCTGGAGCACTTCCTGGGTGCCACGCACCAGCGGCTGTCGCAGGCATTGGCGGCGCGCGGGGTGCCCGAGCCTGGCATTGAAGCGCGGGTGCTCTTCGCCATGGTGGAAGGCATTTCCCAACAGTACTTGCAGCATGAAGGCGGCTACCCCGCCGCCGAGGTGATTCGTGCCGCGGCCCGAAGGTGGCCCGCGACTCCCTCACGCAAGCGAAAGGCAGACAGCACATGAAGCGGCTGAAGGTCCCAGGCGGTGAGATGGCGTGGCATGAGGAAGGGCAGGGCACGCCGGTGGTGCTGGTGCACGGGACGCCGTCGTCCTCGCGTGAGTGGCGGGACGTGGCCCGGCGTCTCTCTCCGTCGTACCGCGTGCTCGCGCCTGAGCACCTGGGTTTCGGTGACAGCGAAAGGCCCGGGGACTGGCGCACGTATTCACTGCCCTGGCATGTGGAGAACCTGCGCGCGTGGTTCGACCAGATGTCCCTGGGGCCGTTCCACCTGGTGGTGCATGACTTCGGGGGGCCCATCGCGCTGCCGCTTGCCATCGCTGCGCCGGAGCGGGTGCTGAGCCTCACCGTGGTGCAGAGCTGGTTGTGGGACCTGAAGGGCCCCAACGTGGACAACGCGCTGATGCGGTGGCTCTACCTGTCCTGGAACTTCTCCGCGCGGACGCTGGTGAAGATGTCCTGGGGGCGCCGCACGAAGCTGACGCGGGAGTTGCACCAGTCCTTCCTGTCGCAGTTCCCGGACCGGGCGTCCCGGATGGGCACCTGGGGCTTCGCGCGCTCCATCTCCCATGAAGGCCCGTGGATGGACGAACAGGGGCCGGGCCTGGGCCGGCTCGCGGACATTCCGGCGCTGGTCGTCTGGGGCAAGG
The DNA here is from genome assembly GCF_003986945.1 of Corallococcus sp. AB018. NCBI lineage: Bacteria > Pseudomonadati > Myxococcota > Myxococcia > Myxococcales > Myxococcaceae > Corallococcus > Corallococcus sp. AB018. The sequence continues at coordinate 18,769 of NZ_RAWR01000045.1, forward strand.
CGGACAAGCTCGTGAAGCCCGAGCACCTGTCGCGGTGGAAGCAGGCGCTGCCCCGGGCACGGGTGCTGGAGCTGGAGGACGTGGGCCACTTCCCGCAACTCGAAGCGCCTGACGCGGTGGGTGCCGCGCTCATGGAGCAACTGGCCCGTGTGGGTCAGCCCCGCTCCATTGACTCTATGTCGCCAGCGCCCGTTTGATTCTCGACGTTCGCTGCTGCTCCCCAGGAGTCACCCCGTGCCTCATCCCAATGCCCAGACGGCCCTGGACATGCTGGAGTACTGCCGCTTCGCCTACAAGGCGTACGCCCAGGGCTGTGTCTACCCGATGGATCCGTTCTACGAGTCCCACGGGGCCGGGATGTGGCAGGGCGCGAGAGACCGGGTCCTGGCGCAGGTGCACAGGCTGCTCGGCAGCGAAGCGGACAGCCACAAGTTCGACCCCATCGAATACGACCTGAGGACTCCGCCGAACCCCCATAACGGGGTCGTGTACCGGGGCGGCACGGGAGACGCTCCGTACATCCTGTTCCAACCCCGGGACCTGGACCGCTCCATCTCCTTCTCGAAGGGCGTGGACCTGGAAGGGGAGGACATCACCATCAAGGTCCCGGACCTCTTCGGGCAGAGGACGCTGCTGGGCCTGGAGCACTCCGGTGCGACCGGTACGAAGCGGTGCTGCTACTTCCAGGGCAAGACGGGGATGACGCAGACGCACCCGAAGGCCGGCTGGGCCAGCTGGATGGGCGCCGCCATCTACGACCCCGACCTCGAGCGGCTGACGGTGGTCTTTCGCGGCAGCCGGAGCGGGAGCGGCGGACGCGCGCTGGGGCAGGCGCTGGTCAGCAGCGCGGGGAGCCCGGACTGGGTCACCGACATGAATCACCTGAAGGAGGTGAAGGTCGGCCGGTTCAGCAACGCGAAGCTGTCCGCCGGCTTCTGGTACGCCTACGAGAGCTGTCAGGAGTCCCTGGCGGCGGCCTGCCTGGAGGCGATGCACGGCCGTGTTCCCCGGGAGATCATCTTCACCGGCCACAGCCTGGGCGGCGCGCTCGCGCAGTGCGCGTATCTGGACCTGGCGGGCGGCGAGCTCCTGGAGAAGGTCTACGCGAAGATAAAGAGCCGGGTGAGCGTCTGCTGCTACGCCATCTCCGCGCCGCCCGTCGTGCTGGGGGAGTCGTCGAAGGAGAAGCTGGAGCTGCACATCGGCGGGCCCGCGCAGGTGTTCCACCACTTCTCGCCGTACGACGCCGTGCACAACAGCAAGAAGGTGAAGACCTCCGGGGTGACGGCCCTGAACTCGGTCGTGGGCGTGTTCACGCATCCGCTCACGTCACCGGTCCACCTGGGCGAGGAGATTCCCCTGAAGGATTGCACACTGTCCTTCCCGGACGCGCATGAGCCCGAGGAGGTGCGCAAGGGGCTCGTCGGGCTCATCCGGAAGGAGAGCAGGATGGGGCTGCCCGCGGATCTGGGCTTCTGGCCCACGTTCTCCTTCAACCCCACCGGCACCTGGGGAGCGTCGGTGCGGCCGGGTGGAGATTGGGCCGCGGATGCGCTCGCGGAGCATCTGAAGGTCGCGCTCGTCACCAGTGTCTCGGAGTCGCGGGCGCGGGTGCGCGCGCAGCTCTGGGCGGACGTGGTGAAGGGCAGCGGGAAGAAGAAAGGCGACTACGAGGTCGTGGACGACACGGATGGGGCCTCGTTCGACGCCTTCGCCGATGCGTGTGGCCTGGTGGCGGAGTTGAGCAATCCCTTCACGGACAACCGCTCACAGAACAAGACGCAGCTGCGGGCCCTGCGCAACGAGATGATCAAGTACTACCAGGGGGCCTCGGGCCACAAGGCCTCCTCCAGTGTCTACTTCGTCATGCTTCAGTACCTGACCGCCGCGCAGTACGGGCTCGACATCGTCTGACTCGGGAGCCGGACCTGCCGGGCGGCTGTTCTACGCGCCTCCGTCCAGTGCCTTCTTCATCGCGACCAGGCCTTCGTCGATCATCGGTCCGACGATGGCGCTCGCCTCGTGAGGAAGGAAATCGGCGGTCCAGACGACCCGGCTCCCCGTGCCCTCCGCGTGGACCTGGACCGCTCCGTTGTAGTGGGTCATCGGTCCGCCTTCCGCGCCCCAGACGAGACGCCGTCCCTCGTCATCGACCGTCACGATGGGCTCCCTGACCACCATCCCGTTGCCGAAGGTGACCACGCGGCCTCCTGGCTCAAGACGTGTGTCGACAACGAAGCCAGGAACCAGTCGCGTGTGAAGCGCGCCAATGTCGCGGATTGCATCCCATACCCACTCGGGCGTGGCGCTCGTCGTGATGTCCTTGCGAATTGAAGCCATGGTGTGTGTGCTCGTGTTGTGTTGGCGCCAGGGTTGAATGCGTGTGCATGCGGCTGGAGGCTTCTACGTGAGGCAAACGGCCTCGACGTTGTTCCCATCCGGGTCGATGAGGAACGCGGCGTAGTAGTTGTCCGCGTAGTCCGCGCGAATGCCCGGCGCGCCATGGTCGCTCCCGCCCGCCGTGATGCCCGCTGCGTGGAACCGGTCCACGGCGGCGCGCTCGCTGGCCCGGAAGGCGACATGTCCGGTGCTCCGGGCGTCGCTCGCGGGATAGAGCCACAGCGCTGGCTGACCCTTGGGGCCGAAGCCCGCGCTCGTCGCGTCCTGGTGGCAGAGCACGTAGCCCAGGGGGGCGAGCACCGACTGGTAGAACTGGATGCCGCGGGGGAGATCCTTCACACGTAGACCGATGTGGTCGAACACGAATGCCTCCTGAAGTGAGACTCACTTCTAGGAGTTGGCCGCCATCTTCTCTTGGAGAATCTTGCGGTCCCCGCGCGATGCCTTCCGGAACGCGCGTGGTGAAACGCCCGCCGCGCGGCCGAACGTGCGCACGAAGTTCGACAGGTCCCCGAAGCCCACGTCGTACGCGATGCGAGCGATGGGGGCATCCGTCGCGAGCAGGCGCGCCGCCTGACGAAGGCGCATGCGCACCAGGTATTGGTGCGGCGTGACGCCCAGCACTCCGCGGAAGACGCGGAGGAAGTGGAACGGGCTCAAGCCGACCTTCGCCGCGAGCTCCTCGAGCGTCAGCGGCTCCTCCGCCTGTGCATCGAGGAGGAGCGCGGCCTCGACGGCCCTCCGACGATCCCGCGCATGCATCCTCAAGGGTGTCTCGCGTTTCCCGGAGACGGTGCCCACGAAGCGCGCCGCGAACGCGAGCGCCACCTCATCCAGGCCCAGGTTCGTCCTTCCCTCGGCCGTCTGCTGCGCGAGCTCACCGAGCATCACCAGGGAGGGGACCGGGGGCAGGGCGCCGACGCGCCACACGTCCAGGGAGGCTCCGAGCGAATCCACGAGCGCGTCGGAGAGCTGGAACGACAGGCACTCATCGCCCGCGAGATGGTGCTCGTGGGTGCAGTGGAAGGCGTCTCCCGCGTACCCGACGAGCGTTGCTCCGGCCACGAGCTCATGCTCCGCGCCGCGGGAGTGGTAGCCAAAGCTCCCCCACCGGACGTACGACACCGAGAAGGCCCCATGCCGCTCCTCGAACTGGCGTTCGCCCGGCTTCGCGTCGCACCGGCAGTCCACGACGGAGAGGGAGCGCGAACGGTGCAGGACGGTGGTGCGCATCCGCGCTGGCTAGCAGGAGGGGGACAAGAAGACTTGGAGAATCTTGCTCAGCGCACTCCGCATCTCAGAATGCGGGGATGACCGCGCCGCTGTAGGTGGCGTCGATGTAGCGGCGCACCTCGTCGGATTGGAGCGCCTTCGCGAGTGCTGTCAACCCAGGGCTTGGGCGACGGCGTTCCCGCTTCCCGCGCCGAACCTGCCCGGCAGTCGGACAAGTTGAAGCGTGACGCGCGCAGGGCCTGCACCACCACGTGCCCCGCGTGTACCTCCAACGTGTCGCCCGCGCCGAGCACATGGTCGTGCGGGTCGCCTTCGAACGTGAGCCACACCTGTCCCTCTTCGCAGACGAGCTTGCGGGACGGGCCGCGCAGGCGCCTGCTCCACAGGCTGCCTTCCGGCAGGCTCACCCGCTCCTGGCAGGAGTCGGATGCCGGGCCTCCTCGCAGACGCAGGGCCAGCGAGCGCAGCCAGGGGGGATTCAGCAACGTGAAAGGGTCCACCATCTCGGTCCTCCGTGATGGACCCACCATGCGTCCGGAGGCTCGACCAGAACAGATGCAGGAAATGTGAATTGTGACCGGTACAGTTCCAGGACGGAGAACTGTGCTGGTCACGGCGCCGCGAAGCTGTATCTGGGCAGTGGGAGCGCCGGGCGCTATCCGTTGAGGACCGAAGGAGGACCCTGCATGGGCGCACGTGCGCATTCACTGAAGCTCTACGAGCGCGTGGCGGAGCGGCTGAAGGACGCCATCGCCGCGGGCACGCTCCGCCCTGGTGAGCGGCTGCCCTCCGTGCGGCAACTGAGCGCCCGTGAGCGGGTGAGCGTCTCCACCGTGCTCCAGGCCTACCTGCATCTGGAGTCCCAGGGGCTCATCGAGACGCGGCCCCAGTCCGGCCACTACGTGCGCGAACGGGAGCGGCTGCGCCTCGCCGAGCCTCCGGTGTCCCGGCCGCCCGCTTCCGCGACGCCTGTCACCGTCAGCGACCTGGTGTCGCATCTGTACCGGTCGTCACGCGAACCGCGCGTCGTGCAACTGGGCACCGCGTGGCCGGCGCCGGAGCTGCTTCCGACCCGGCGCCTGTCCCGGGAGCTGGGATTGCTCGCGCGGGAGCGGCAGGCAGAGGGCGTGATGTACGACGTGCCTCCCGGTTCGAAGCTGCTGCGACAGCAGTTGGCGAAACGCTCGCTGGAGTGGGGCTGCGCGCTGGGCGCCGATGACTTCGTCACCACCAGCGGTGCCTCCGAAGCGGTGCACCTGTGTCTCGTCGCGGCCGCGCGCAAGGGCGACACCATCGCCATCGAGTCCCCCGCCTACTACGGCACGCTGCTCGCCATCGAGTCGCTGGGCCTCAAGGCCCTGGAGATTTCCTGCCACCCACGCCATGGCATGGAGCTGGACGCACTGGAGTCCGCGCTGGAGCGGCGGCGCGTGGCCGCGGTGCTGGTGGTCCCCAGCTTCAGCAACCCGGTGGGCAGCTGCATGCCGGAAGCACACCGGCGCCGGCTGGTGGACCTGGTGACCGCGCACGACGTGCCGCTCATCGAAGACGACATCTACGGCGACCTGCACTTCGGTCCGGAGCGTCCCCGTCCCTGCAAGGCCTTCGATACGCGCGGGCAGGTGCTGCTGTGCGGTTCGTTCTCCAAGACGATCGCCCCGGGCTTCCGCGTGGGCTACGTGGCCCCGGGCCGGTTCCGGGAGCGCGTGGAACTGCTCAAGTTCGCGCACACCGTGGCGTCGCCACTGCTGACCCAGGAGGCGGTCGCGCGCTTCCTGGAGAACGGCGGCTATGACAGACACCTGCGCGCCCTGCGCCGCAACCTGGCGTCGCAGGTGGAGCACGTGGCCCGCGCCGTCGCCGAGCATTTTCCCCCAGGCACGCGCGTGGCCCTGCCCTCGGGAGGGCTGCTGCTCTGGGTGCAGTTGCCTCCTTCGGTGGATGCCCACGTGCTCAACGCGCGAGCCCTGGAGACGGGCATCAGCATCGCGCCCGGCTCCATCTTCTCCGCGCGGCCGGACTCCTACCGGAACTTCATCCGGCTGAGCTGTGGCCAACCCTGGACGCCGCGCATCGAAGCCGCTGTCGCCACGCTGGGGAGCATCGCCTGCGGACTTGCTAGCGCGTCGCGACGATGAACAGCCGGGGGAAGGGCAGCAGGACCGTCCCGTCGGGCAGGGTCGGGTAGGCCCGTTCAATCCCTTCCTGATATCGGCCAAGGAAGTCGGTCTTCTCCTCCGCGTCGAGCGGGTCGAGGAAGGGCCGGAGTCCTGAGCCCTTGAACCACTCCACCACCGCGCCAGCGCCTCCGGTCAGCGGGTGGAAGTAGGTCGTGCGCCAGACGTCCACCGTGGCTCCGGCGTCGCGCAGCGTGCGGAAGTACCAGTCGGCATCGTGGCGCTCCGTCCGGGCGCTCGAGGCTCCCTTCAGCGTGTCCGCCCAGGGACCCGCGCTGGCGGTCTCCCGCATCAACCGGTGGGACGGCTCGTCCAGGTTGTCCGGCATCTGCACGGCGAGGCTTCCACCCGGCGCCAGCTTATGGAGGAGCGCCGGCATCAGGGTGGCGTGGTCCGGCACCCACTGCAGCACCGCATTCGCCAGGATGACGTCGTAGGGGCCCGGGTCGCTCCAGGTCGCGACGTCTCCCAGGTCGAACCGCACGTCCGGCAGGCGTTTGCGCGCCGCGGCGAGCATGTCCGGGGAGCTGTCCATTCCGGTGACGGCGGCCTTGGAGAAGCGGGTGCGCAGCAGCTCCGTGGAGTTGCCGGGGCCGCAGCCGATGTCCGCCGCGCGCTTCACGTCGGCCGTGGGAACCCGCGCGAGCAGGTCTTGGATGGGGCGGTTCCGTTCGTCCTCGAATCGCGTGTACTGCGCCGCTGACCAATCCATGGGCATCCCCTTTTTTGGGGAACCTACCGCGTCATGGCGGTGTCATGGGCTGGCCATGTCTTGGCGGGCATGAGCTCGCCACTCGCGGATGGGTTAGCGTTCAATCATGCGCATTTATCGTGTTTCCGCTGTCGTGTTGCTGATGGGGGTCCTCGCCTCGGGATGCAAACGGGACGCGGACGTTCCTTCTCCTCCCAAGGCCGCCGCCCCGGCTGAAACGCCAGCGCCCTTCCTCCAGGCGGGACTGGTGGCTCCCGCCACCGTCGCGGGACAACCGGACACGGGCGAGGTGGACCTCGCGGCGCTGCGCGACTCCGTGGCGGATCCGAAGGTGCTCTCCGAAGAGGAGGTCGCGGCGCTCTCGCCAACCGCCGCCCGTTCACCGAGGGACCTTGCTCGCGCGCGCGCCGCTGCTCCGCCGAGCTCGCACGCCCTCGAGGCCCCCGGGCTGGGGGAGGCGGAGGTGTTGGATGTCGCGACGAGCGGGGACGCGGAACGTCGCGAGATGAGGCCACGCGCGGAGCCTCCACGGCCCGCCGCCGCGCCCTCAGCGCGGGCTCCCGCCGAGCCGGAAGAGGATGGAGTCGAGGGCGGTGTGGCCGGGGGTGTCATCGGAGGTGTCGTGGGTGATCGGTTCGCGGCGCCAGCGCCCTCGGGCGCGCCCCCTCCTTCGGAGCAGCGCCGCCGTGAGATCATCCAGATCATCAAGGGCAGCGGTGGCGGTGGCGGTGGCAGATCCGCTAGCGGCTTCGGCTCCGGCTCTGGCGCGATGCCCGCGAAGAAGCTGGCCGCCAAGGAGGAGGCTCCGAAGCCCGTGCTGCCTCGTGTGGAGGCCGCGCCTCGCGCCGCCAAGGTGCTGGTGATGGGCGATGACGGCCGCTATCAGCCCCTCAAGACCCGCTCCGTTCGCGTCGTCACGTACATCCAGGGCTCCCGCGCGCGGACCGTGGTCGATCACCTCTTCGAAAACGACTCCGGCCGCAGCCTCGAAGGCACGTTCTATTACCCGCTGCCCGGCGGCGCGACGGTGGCGGGCTTCGCGCTGTACTCGGGGGCGGTGGCGGTGGACTCGCCCTCGCTGTTCCAGTCGTCGGACCTGCTGCCTCCCCTGGGCGATGACTCGACGGAGTCGGAGCGGCTCGTGGCCTCCGCGCCGCCCTCGGCCCGTGGCGCGAAGCGCTCCTGGGGCGACATCCAGGAGGCCCGCGTCGTGGAGCAGAAGCGCGCGCGGGAGGTGTATGAGGACGTCGTGCGCCGCAACGTGGACCCCGCGCTGCTCGAATGGTCGGGCGCGTCCACCTTCAGCGCCCGCGTCTTCCCCCTGCCTCCGAAGTCCCTCAAGCGCGTCGTCATCGCGTATGAGCAGACGCTCCTCTTCGACGGAACCCGCCTGCGCTACACGTGGCCGCTGCCTCCGGACGCGGGCAAGGAGTTGCGCGTCACCGCTCGCGTCCACGTGGATCCCCGTCAGGCGTCGGAGATCACCGTGCAGCCGGAGCCGGGCGCGAAGGGCCGCAAGGTAGAGGCCTGGCAGGTCTACGACTTCCCCAAGCTCGCCGGGGACGGCGCGCTGGGCGTGGCACTGACGCCTCGCGGAGAGGACGCGGACGTGCTGGTGGGCGCGGACGACGCGGGACTTCCGGGCCGTGCCTTCCACGCGCGGGTGCGGCTGCCGGAGCGGCTCACCTCCGGCGCGGAGGGGCCTCCCACGGGCCGCGCGGTGCTGGTGGTGGACACCTCGCTGTCCGCCGAGGACGGCAACGCCTGGGCCATCCAGGCGGCCACGCTGCGCGCCCTCCTGGAGAAGGACGCGACGTTGAAGGAGTACGCGGTGCTCCTCTTCGACGTGCGCCCGCGCTGGCTGCACGGGCCGGGCTTCCGCCCGAATGACGCGGCGAACCGCCAGGCCAGCTTCGCGGAGCTGGAGCGCGTCTTCCTGGAGGGCGCATCCCACGTGGACGGCGCGTTGGAGGAACTGGACCGGGCCGGGCGTGAGTGGCTCAAGCCCGTCGTCGCCGGAGAGCGCGTGACGGCCTTCCTGCTGTCCGACGGCAACATCACGTGGGGGCAGAGCCGCGTGGACGCGCTCCTCTCCCGGCACCCGTGCGTGGAGTCCCTGCGCTGGGTGACGTACCGCTTCGGCGAGGCTGCGGTGAACACGGAGCTCTTCGACGCGCTGGCTCGCTCCAGCGGCGGACGTGTCGTGACCGTCCTGTCCGCGGCGGAGGTGGATGCCGCCGCGAAGGCGCACCGCGCGGCGTCCGTGGTGCTGTCCCGCGTGTCGGTGGTGGGCGCGGACGTGAAGGACCTGGTGGTGGCGGGCCGGCCCCGGCTCGTCTTCCCCGGGCAGGAGTTGCAGGTGGCGGGGCGGCTGCCGGGCAAGGGCGAAGCGGCGCTGGAGGTGGTGACCCAGGCGGGCACCGGGTCCGAGCGCACGCTGCGCATTCCCCTGCCGGTGGACGAGGACAGCGCGTTCGCGCCCCGGGCGTGGGCGGAGCTCTTCGTGTCCCAGCTGGTGTCCCTGGATGATGAGCGATTGGACCGGATGATCGTGGCGCTCAGCCAGCACTACCGGCTGGCCAACGCCCGCGCGTCCATGCTCGTCCTGGAGTCCGAGGGCGACTACACGCGCTACGCCGTCCGCGACGAGCAGGTGGACCTGGCGAACCTGGAGTCGCTGCGGCGCAGGGAAGAGGACCAGCGCCGCGACAAGCTCCTGGGCATCGCGCTGGACGAAGTGCCCGCCGAAGGCCGCGCGGTGGTGGCCCGGCTCGCGGAGCAGAAGGGGATGCCCGCGCTCCTGCGGCGCCAGCCACTGAAGGACGCGCCCTACGCGGGCGGTGACGAGCGGCTCCAGGCCGAGGTGGCCTATCGCAAGGCGCGGCAGGAGAACCGGGACGACGTGATGATCTACGAGGCCGTGGCGCGCAGGCGTGCCTTCTCCGGGGACACCTGGGGCGCGGTGCGTGCGCTGTCGTCGCCCGTGGAGCTGCGGCCTCGCGACGCGGAGGCGCTGCGGTTGGTGGGGTACGGCCTGCTGGCGCTGGGGCAGTACCCGGCGGCGGCGGAGCTCTTCGAGCACGTGCGCCTCAGCCGTCCCTTCGAGGCGCAGGCCTTCCTGGAGGAGGCGCTCGCGCTGGACGCGGCCGGACGCTATTCGGAGGCCGCCCGGAACTACGAGATCGTCCTGGCGCGTCCCTGGAAGCGGCATGCCGAGGAGATGCGGACGGTGGCGAGCTTCCACTATGCCCGGATGCTGGCGGGACTGGAGCGGCAGCCCCGGCTCGCGGAGGTGGCCTCCGTGCTCAGGGCGCGCCGTGCCGGGCTGCGGGGGCCTGCCGGCGAGGGGATGTTCGCGGATGCCCGGCCCATCGACTACCAGCTCACCACGCACTGGAACTCGGACAGCACGGACATCGACCTGTGGGTCATCGAGCCGGACGGGGAGAAGTGCTTCTACCAGCACAAGGAGACGTCGCTGGGCGGGCAGCTGTACTGGGACATCACGGACGGCCTGGGGCCGGAGCTGTACCACGCACGGAAGGCGGCGCCGGGGCCCTACCACGTGCTGGTGCACTACTACGGCAACCGCTCGTCGCGGTACGTGGTGCCCACCGCGCTGCTGCTCGTGAGCGACCGGAACGTCTTCACGGCCGACGACATGGCCCAGCGGCGCTTCCAGGTGCGCATCCTGCCCAACACGAACGCGCGTCTGTTGTTGCGGCGCGAGGAGCTGGTGGCGTCGAAGGACCGCGTGACAGCGCAGCCCTCACCGTGAGGTCCGCTCGCGCGGGGACTCCTCCTGCATGAGGAGCCAGGTGGCGATGGCCTGCTCACAGGCCTCATGGTGGTCCAGGAAGGCGAAGTGCCCGCTGTCCACCTCGAACCAGGTCGCGCGCCTTCCCAGGCGCGTGGCCACGTTTCTGGCGATGCGCGCGGGCATCATCGTGTCGCGGGTGCCCTGCACGAGCAGGATGGGGACCCGTGGCGCTGATGCCCGCGCTTCGGCGCCGGAGATCAACACCAGCCCCCGCAACTCGATGCCAGCAGGCATGGCCCGTCCGCCGAGCACATGCGCTCCCACCGCGCCGATGGACAGCCCCGCCAGGTACACGCGGCGGATGCCCTGGCTCCGGAGCCAGACCAGGGTGCGTTCGAGCGTCCTCGCTCCGTCAGCGCTCCACCAGTCTCCCGCAGGACCGACGGAGGGACAGACGGTCCTCGCGGAGATGGCCCGTGCCGCCCGGGCCAGCTGCCAGCAATACACGGTGAAGTTGCCGGCGTAGCCATGGAGCATCACCACGGCCGTGTCGGGGCTCGGCTTCTCGGGCGTGATGACCACCGTGTCGAAGGCCTCCGGTGACTGGAGTCCCAGCCACGTGGAGATGGCGGGCGTCGCCACCAGCCCCTCCTCTTGGGCAAGCCGGTCGAACGCGGACTCCAGCGAGGGAATGAACTCCGCTGCGTCCGAGGCGGGAATCCTCCCCGTACGCCAGAGGACGTGGGCCGCGAGGAGCGTGCCGTCGCGCTCGTCCACCAGCCGGTTCAGGTAGCGCGTTCCCGGCGCAGGCAGCCGCTCGGTGCGCATTCTCGGACCATCCGCCCCCGCGAGCCGGACCGCCGCGACCGTGACGAGGAGCCCCAAGCCCGCGCGTGTCAGGCCACCCCGCGTCCGCCAGGGCTTCGTGAGGAGCCCCAGCGAAAGCACCACGCCCCCCAGCGCATAACCCCAGCCTGACGCCGACGCGCCGATGCAGGCCGCCAATACGAAGAGACCGACAGCGAGAGGGCCCACGAAGAGCCCGAGGACGAAGGCCGCCCTCGCGCGCGGATGCCTCGATGTGTTCATGCAGCGAGCATCGCCGCGGGCCCCGTCTGGAAGTCCTTCCCGTTGCCGAGCGGCTCCACGTCACGGGTGAGCGGTCGTTTTCCCACTCCGTCCAGGGGCCGCTATCGGCTCACGCCCGGGGACGGGCAGAACTCGTTACAGGTGAGGTACTCCCTCGCGCACTGCTGCTGCTCCTCCAGGTCTCCCTGCGCCGCGCGCATGCAGAGGCCGTAGAGCTGCCTGCAGGCGTCGTAACAGGACACCTCCTGCGCCTCGACGTCGGTTCCGCCACAGCCCGTCAGGAGGCCGGCGGCCAGGAGTCCGCCAAGGAGGGTCTTTCGCATGAGCTCCGCCGTCGTGCGGCGTGCCCCGACTCCGGCACGCCGCTTCGGCTCACGCCATCACGGGCACTGCGAGATGCAGAACGCGCGGTAGCTGTTGCAGTAGTAGGGGTCGCCGCCGCCAAAGTAACACTGGTAGTACTTCTGGTCGCACGCGTCGGTACAGGCGCTCGGGACCGCCATCTCGACAACGCGGTTGGCCTCCTCGGTGCTCATGGGCTCCATCTCCTCGGCGCCGCCGCAACCCGCAAGCAGTCCAACGGCCATCAGTCCGGCAATGATTGCCACGCGCATTCGCATCTCCTGGTCTTTGGGGGAATGGGTGCTGCTCCGCCAGGATAGCGCTGCCTTTCAAATCAGGACAATGGGCAGGCGTCTCCGGGAAAGCCTCGTGGTCCCCGGAGACCCCTTCAATGCCTTACGGGGTGCAGGCGACCCCTACGCAGCCGCCCGCTCCGTTGCCGCGCGCGACGTTGCCTCCTCCGTCAATGGCCGTGGGCGCGTGGATGCCCCAGCCCGTGTTGCCCTGGCAGACGTTGTTGGAGAGGGTGGGCGTGCTGCCCGGGAGCACGCGCAGGCCGTCCCCGCGGTTCGACAGGAAGCGGTTGTTGCGCACCGGGCCCTCCTGCGGGACGGGTTCGAAGTCCGGCAGGTTGGACAGCGTCAGCCCTCCTGCGTTGTCCCACCAGAGGTTGCCGCGCACGTCGAGCGTCTGGGCCGCCAGGCGCAGTCCCTCGCCATTGTTCATGACCCACGTGTTGCGCATCTGGAAGTCGAACGCCTGCCAGTCGGGACTCTCGGGCGTCCCGAACGCGGTGTTGTTCGCGAGGATGGAGTTTTCGAACACCAATTCGTAGCAGTTGTCGAAGCGGCCGTTGCTCCACGTCAGTTCCGCCACGGAAGCGTTCTCCGTGAACGTGCTCGACCGGATGAGGACATTGCCGGAGTAGCAGAACAGGGCGGTCTGGTTCGCCGTGAAGGTCGAACCGGAGATGCGGGTGTCGTGAAAGTCCACGAACAACACGAGCCCGTTTCCAGTGAACAGGGATCCTCGGATGTCGATGGAGCCGGACGTCGCGTCGAACTCACTGCTGAACCCCACCACGCTCCCACTCACCCTCGAATCCGTCAGCAGGAACCCTCCACCGCCGTTCGTGTGGAAGATGGCGATCCTGTTGTCGACGAGCGCGACCTGATGCAGGTGCACGGTGGCGTTGTACTCGTAGCCCCGGTTGAAGCCTCGGATGGTGCCGTTGCGCACGGTGCTGTCGCTTTCGGCCGAGATGCCCACCGTGTCGCCCGGCTCGCTCCCGGCCCGGCGCACGGTGTGGCCTCCCAGGTCGAGCACGACGCCCGGCGCGGCGATCCGCAGGGCGGGAATGGGCGTGCCCGCACAGATGAGGTCGCGCGTGAGCCGCGTGTTCCTCGTCAGGACTTCTCCGCAGCGGACGGCGCGGGCCTCGAAGGCCTCCGACTTCTCCTGGGTGCTGGCCTTCGCGGTGGTGGCCGCGAGGAGCAGCAGCGCCAGGGGCCACGTCACCATCCCATCCCGAATTCTTCCCATGCTGCTTCCCCCTCGCCGGAGGCCATCCGCCCCCGAGCGGGGAGGCTGCTCACACCACCTCATGCCCCCCAGTCCGTCTGTCGGTGTCAGGCGATTGCGCGGAGACGCACAGACCTACAGCGCCCCACGGGGCGGGGCGGTTGCTATCCTCCAGAGCCCTGCGACAGGAAGGATGGAGCCATGACGACCCCTGCCACCCGGACCGGCTTGAGGGATTCATTGCGGCGGTTGGGCGTGGAGGAGGGCGACGTCGTGATGGTCCATGCCGGTCTCCGGAGCCTCGGTCCCGTGTTGGGTGGGGTGAACACCGCGGTGCAGGCGCTGCAAGACGCAGTGGGCCGCCGGGGCACGCTCATGGCCTACCTGGACTGGGAGATGGGCGTGGAGCCGGAGGACTTCGAGGACGCGCGCCTGCGCGACGAAATCCCCACCTTCGACAAGCGCACCGCGAGAGCCAGCCGCGACCACGGCATCCTCGCGGAGACGCTCAGGACCTGGCCCGGCGCGGTCCGCAGTGACCATCCGGACGCGGGCATGGTCGCCATCGGCCCGCGGGCGGAGTGGCTCTGCGCGGACCACTCCTTCCTCTATGGCTATGGCCTCGAATCGCCGCTGGCCCGGCTGGTGGAGGCGGAGGGCAAGGTGCTGATGCTCGGGGCTCCGCTGGAGACGCTCACGATTCTGCACCACGCGGAGCACCTGGCGGACCTCCCGGGCAAGCGCGTGGTCCGCTACCAGCGGCCGCTCCAGGTCGACGGCGAGCGGCGCTGGGTGGACTTCGAGGAGTTCGATACCAGCGAGCCGGTGACCGACGCACTTCGCGCGTCCAGCGTGGACCCCTTCACGCGCATTGGAGAGCAATGCCTCGCGGAGGGAATCGGCCGCTCCGGAAGCATTGCCCAGGCCGTGTCACATCTCTTCGACGCCCGCGGGCTGCTGCGCCGGGGCGTCGCATGGTTGGAGGCGTACCCTCGCTGAACGGCGCCGTGACTCAAGGACAGCCGGAGCTGACCTCGAGCGCGTCATAGGCCATCCAGCCGTTGCGGCGGGTGCTGGTGGCGGCGATGACGTAGCCGTAGATGAACTTCATGGTGCCGGACTGCTGACGGTAGCGCCCCGCGCTGTCCAACACCCAGAGCGGGATGTCGATGGAGGGGGCGCCCGAGTTCGTCGGCACGTCCAGGCGCTGGAACTTCGTGCCGGCGGGGAAGTGGTCCACCGCGACGCCGCCCAGGCCGAAGCCCGGCACGTTGAAGGTGAGGTTCGCCGAGCGCAGACCATTGGCGCGCACGAGCGGCAGATAGTCTCCCGCGCGCTCGTTGGACGACGTCGTGTCGTAGACCACCTTCTTCACTTCGAGCGCCGGGTCGTGCGAGTTGCGCACGGCGTAGCACGCCATCTTGCTCAGCCCGGAGCTCAGGGCGGAGACGTGGCCGACCTTGTCCTCGAAGGAGGTGCGGCCGAGGATGGCGGACATGGGCAGCCAGCCGGAGCTGGAGTTGGACGTTGACGTCGCGAACGCGTGCAGCTCGCCGGCGAACGTGCGCGTCTGGCCGTAATTGAAGAGGGAGCTCGTCCGGGTGGACGTGCCCACCACGGTGCCGTTGCCGTCGCGGATGGGCACGCCCGTGGTGATGCCCCAGGCGTCATTGTCGTCCGGGTCATTGGTCTGCACGCGGTTGCCGCCGGAGGGCCGCAGCTTGCAGTTGTACGGGCTCTCCTCGCACACCGTCCCGTTCACGCCGGAGAAGGCCGCCTGCCGCGTGGTGGACAGGTCCTCCGCCGCGACTGATTCACCCTCGAAGGCCTCGCCGCCACAGGCGACGGAGGCCAGCACCACCGTGCACAACATTGGCTTTCTGAAGTTCATGGTAAAAATGGAAAACGGATTTTGCTGGTTTTGTCAAATAGCGCGGCCGAGCCAATGCCGGGTGGGCGGCATGGGCGGGATGCGTCGCGCACGCGCAGTGCGTTCAGCGATTGTTCCGGGCAGGAAGCGCCAGGGCGTGGAGGTGCTCCGGCAGTTGCTGGCGCTGCCAGGCGCGTTCCCGGGCGGTGGCTTCGGCGGCGTCCGAAACTTCGGCCGCGTCATGGGCGGCCGCGGTGGCCGCGAAGGTGGCGGCCTGTGCCGCGTGGCTGGCGACGTGGGCGGTGGCGGCGGCGTGTCCAGCGGCGCGGGCCGCGGCGCATGCAGCGGCGTGTGAGGTGGCATCCGAGGCAGCGGCGTGCGCGGCGAAGCCGGCGACGATTGCGTCGGTGATCATCAGGTGTCCCTGCTGCCACGCGCGTACTGCTTCGATGGCCTGGCGGGGACGGTGGTCCTCCGGGAACTCCTGTTCGAAGAAGGGGAGGACGCGCTCGGCGCAGTCGGCGGCCCAACGGGCCAGGCACTCGTGGTCGGACCTGTCGAGCTCCATGCTCCGCCCCTCCCTGCGTCACACTCCTTGCGTATTCACTGTCATTCCAGCCTCGCAGGTCAATGTGTGGCTAGAATCTCTTCCATGGTCAGGAACGCGTGGTGGATCGCGGTGCTGGTGGGCTGGCTGGCGGTGCCGGCAACCGGGTGGGCCTGTTCATGTACTTTTATCACGCAGGGACTTCCCGGTTCGCTAGAGGGGCTCGGGATCAGGCCGGGTTCATCTACCTGGGGCGGGTCCGTGACTCAGAGGGCCGGTCCGAACGCTTCGCCACCGTGGACGTCCTGGAGGCGTTCAAGGGCAGCGTCAAGGCGGGTGATGTGTTGCAGCTCCCTTACGGGTGGAGCGGTGACTGCGTCCTGAACCTGCCTGGGGGCCAGACATGGTTGCTCTATGCCGACAAGAGCAGCCCGGAGGCGGTCTGGATGTGCACGCGGAGCCGCAGGGTTCTTTCGTCGGATGACAGCGAACTGACCTGGCTCCGCACGGGCGTCCTTCCGCCGGTGCCCGTGTCGCTCCAGCGTGAGACCGTGAGCTGCGAGGCGTGTGACATCGAGGCGGTTGGAGGGCGTCTGTTGGCTCCTCCGCAGATGCCTCCCGCCACACCTGCTGCTCATGCGGAAGCGGAGGCGCTATGGAAGAAGGGCCAACCGTTCTTCACGGCCGAATACGCGGAGCATCTGATGATGTTCGGGGTGTCGCGGGAGGGCCGCGCGTTCGAGTTGACCGAAGTCTCTGGATCGTTCGGAGTGCAGAAGGCTTGCGAGCGGCGGGTCGAACTCCGCTGGTGCAAGCGATTGGAACTCCGTCAGAGGACGCCACGGTTTTCTGCCTTCCACTGTGTCGACCCTGGCGAGCCACAGGAGGCTTGCGACGAGCGTCGGAGCCGGAAGTCGGAGTGGTTTCCGATGGAGCGCCTGCCGGCCAGGGCGTGCATTTGGTTCAATCCCTCCGCTCCCTCGTGTGAGTTGGCCGAAGGCCGCTTCCCCTTTCCATCAGGCGCCCCGCCGTTGCCTGTCCTCGCCTGCCATCCCTGGACACCAGGAGCCCGCTCCGGCAGCTACTCCTGTGAGGTGAAGACGGCGCCGGAGCCCGTACCGCCAGAGCCGTGAGTCTTCATTGCTCGGGCTCCTCGCCTTCGTTGAGGAGGCCATGCTTGCGGAGCTTGTCGTGCAGCGTCGCACGGCCGATGCCCAGCGCCTTCGCGGCCTCCGTGCGCTGGCCCTTGGACGCCAAGAGCGCCGCGAGGATGAGCTCACGCTCGTGTGCATCCAGTTTCTCGCGCAGGGTGGTGCCGGTGTTGGCCTGGGACGTGGGCGTGCTGGCGCCTCCGGGCAACAACTCCAGGTCCAGGGTTCCGTCGGCGGACAGCACCACGGCGCTCTCCAGGGCGTTCTCCAACTCGCGCACGTTGCCGGGCCAGGGGTGGGCCGTGAGACGCTCCAGGAGGGCGGGCGTCAGGGGCACCGGTGGCATGTGGAAGCGCTCGGTGTGGCGGGCGAGGAAGTGTCTTGCGAGCGCGGCGATGTCCTCCGGGCGGCTTCGCAGCGGGGGCACCTGGAGCGTCACGACCTTGAGGCGATAGTAGAGGTCCTCGCGGAAGCGGCCCTCCGCCACGCGCTGGGGCAGGTCGCGGTGGGTGGCGGCCAGGACGCGGACATCCACCGGGAAGGAGCGGTCTTCTCCCACGGGCCGGACTTCGCCCTCCTGCAAGACGCGCAGGAGCTTCGCCTGGAGGGGCAGGGCGAGCTCTCCCACTTCGTCCAGGAGCAGGGTTCCTCCGGAGGCCTCGCGGAAGAGACCGGGCCGGGCTCGCACGGCGCCGGTGAACGCGCCCCTCGCATGTCCGAAGAGCTCCGCCTCCGCGAGCTCCGGCGTGAGGGCGGCGCAGTTGAAGCGCACGTAGGACTTGTCCGCGCGCGGAGAGGCTCGCACCAGTGCCTCGGCGACGCGCTCCTTGCCGGTGCCGCTCTCTCCCGTGATGAGCACGGTGACGTCTCGAGGGCCCACGCGCTGGATGAGCAGGGCCAGCCGCGCCATCGACGGTGAAACGAAGACCAGCGAGCGCAGCAGGTTCACTTCTCCGGACAGCCGCTCGTTCTCCGCCTCCAGCCGGACCATCCCGAGCGCCCGGCGCACGACGGCCAGCACGTCGTCCACGTCGAAGGGTTTGCGGAAGTAGTCCAGCGCGCCCAGCTTCATGGCCTCCACGGCGTGGCGTTCCGAGCCGTGCGCGGTGATGAGGATGACGCGGGGCGCACTCGGTCGCGCGGCGACGCGGCGGAGCAGCTCCATGCCATCCACGCGTGGCATGCGCAGGTCGCTGAGCACCAGGTCCACGGGCGGCTCCTGCTGCAGGCGCGCGAGCGCGGCCTCGCCGTCCACCGCTTCTTCCACGGTGAGCCCGTCATCCTCCAGCAAGCCGCGCAGCGTGTAGCGCACGCCCGCGTCGTCATCCGCCACCAGCACGCGGGCCTTCATGGCAGGGCCTCCTGTCGCTGTGTTTCGACCGGCTTGGGCGTGGCCGGGAGGCTCAGCTCCGCCACGCAGCCTCCGCCCTCACGGGCGCGCAGGCTCAACTCTCCGCCGTGCTGGCGCATCAGGGCTCGCGACAGGGCCAGGCCCAGGCCGGAGCCGTGGGGCTTCGTGGTGATACCCGGCTCGAAGACGCGCTCGCGCACCTCCGCCGCGAGCCCGGGACCCCGGTCCCTCACCTCCACGCGGCCGCCACCTTCCGGGGCCGTCCAGGCCTGGAGCTCCACCGTGGTGCCCCGAGGCGCGGCGTCCAGCGCGTTCTGCACCACGTCGATCAACACCTGGCGCACCTTGCGTGCGTCGCACCAAGCCTCCACCGGCGGCCCTTCCGCGACCCTCAATGCCACGCCTCGTTCTCCCGCCATGCCCTCGTGCAGCTCCGCCACCTGCCGGCACAGGCCATCCAGCTGCATGTGCGCTTCATTGAGCGGGAGCAGCGGCCGGGAGAAGTTGAGGAACCCTTCGAGGATCTCCTGCATCCGGTCCACCTCCCGGCGCAGCACCGCGAGCCGCTCCGCGGGCCGGCCCTCCACCTCGCGGGCAATCATCGCGGCCAGGCCCTTCACGCTCGCCAGCGGGTTCTTCAATTCGTGGGCAATCTCTCCCGACAGCGTGGTGAGCGAGCGCACCCGTTCCTCGTGCGCGCTCAGTGCCTCATCCCGCGCATCCAGCGCCGTGCGGACCATGCCGCGGTACGTGCGCCGCAGATGGATGCCGATGAAGTTCGTCCACATGACGAGGAACACCGTCACCGCGAGCATCGTCAGGAGCAGCGCATTGTTGTGTCCCGCGCGCGGGCCTCCACCGAAGAGCACGGGCACCAGGTCATCTACCGCGCCCGTCAACGTCACCGCCGCCTGCACGCCCACCAGCGCGAGCAGGTAGCCCGCCCACCTGCGAGCCCGCGCGGGCGTGAAGAGGATGGCCGTGGCCAGGGACGCCGGCAGCACCAGGGGAATGAGCGGGCTCTCCAGTCCTCCCAGCGACAGGTTCATCACCGTGAAGAGGGGGAACGCCACGGTCGGCAGCAGCCTGCCCGGCTCATGCGACACCACGGCTTGACGCCGCCACACCACGATGGCCCCCACCCCCGCCACCACGAGCGTCAACGCCAACGCCACACACCAACGGCGCCATGCGGCCGTGTCCCCGATGAGCCCCAGCGACACCATCACCACCGGCAGGGGACTCAGGAACGACAGCACCTTCGTCACCTGCCGGAACATCCGCGAGAACGCCTCGCGTTGGACCTGCTCGACTCCGGCGGACGTGGGCGGGGGTAGGGAATGCAAGGCGCGTCCTCCTGGACCGTGGGCGCTACCCTATGCCCAAGCAAGGCGGATGCCCCAGCCCGTGTGCCCTGGGGCCTCCTCCTCTCCGCCCCCTTCGTGTTCGGAGACCCGGCACCGGGCGTCGGAAATCCGAACACTCCCGGTGCCGAGGACGGCCTCTACTTCCGGATGCGCAGCGTGACGGAGGTGAACACCTCGACGCTCTTCCCGCCCTCCTGGACGAAGCTGCTCGTGTAGCCCACCGGCTTGAGGAAGAGGCCGCTCGCTTCGTGCTCATTGACGGATTTGGGACCGAACCGCGCCATCTGCATCGTGCCCATGGCCATGCCCGTGCAGCCCACGCACTTGGGGGCCCGGTACGCGAACACCGTGCCGCCCTCGATTTGATTCGTGCCATTGAGGCGCGGCTTCGGGACGGCGATGAACAGCCGCTGATCGGTGCCAGGAATCTCCCAGACCGCGCCCAGCGGGAGGCTGCTGGTGCTGTCCGCGTTGGTGCCCACCGGACGGAGGGTCACCTCGGTGGAGCCACTGCTGTCGATGGCCGGGTTGATGCCGACGAGCTCCTCCTTCTTCGTCCACCCCAGCCAGTGAAGCTGCGGGAGGTTGTAGTTGTCCGACGCGAAGGTGCTCATGAAGCTGCTCGAGTCCGCGGACGAGCGGACCTGGCCGGTGGAGGGGTCTCGCACGTTGCTGTGCGCGAGGCCGAGGACGTGCCCGATCTCGTGGGCATAGTCCCGCGCCAGGGTGCCCTTGAGGAAGACGCTGCGCGAGCCGGCGTTCGAGGTGGAGCACATCCCGCCGGGCAGCACGAAGACCGTGAGGAACGCGCTCGAGTTGGCCTTCTGGCGGGCCTGGTTCTTCGCGGTGGTGCAGTTGCTGCTCGTCACCTGCACGGTCTGGGAGCCAGTGAACTCCAGGCTCACCTGGCCGCGAGACGCGACGGCGAAGTCGCGGTACACACCCCGGATGGTGTTCTGGATGGTGCTGAGGGCGGGCGTCGTCCTGCCATCCAGGGTGATGCGGACGACCTTGACGGTGTGCTTCGTGTTGATGGCGCCCAGTCTGCTGACGCCGTTGTAGTTCCTGACGCAGGTCGACTCATTGCCAGCGCAGTCATAGCGGTGCGCCGAAGGGAGCACCTCGACGTCCTGGACGCGGAACGAACGCACCTGGTCGTTCGCGCTCGCGCCGCTCCCGAACGAGGTCTCACAGAGGTTCGTGTCGGTGTCGACCGTGACCGAGTCGCCGGTGCAGTCCCCAGCGGCATGGAGCGTCACGGCCTTGCCGATGGGCACGTCGACGAAGGAGGCGCCCGCGGCCTGCGGGAGGGTGTGGCAGCCGTTGGATGCGGCTTCCTGAATCACCTGGGAGACACCGTTACAGCTTTCACGCACGCGGACGAGCGGCGCGCGCGGGGCGATGAGCTGCTCGCGCAGCACGGTCCAGTTGGCCGCCGTGCAGTTCTCGGCCTGCACCTCATCCAGGAAGAGGCCGTCCTCGAGCTCCGCGTGCTCGTAGGTCTGGCACGTCTCCCACAGCTCGCTCCAGTGTGCCCAGTCGCAGGTCCCCGCGCCGACATACGTCTCGACGCACGCGAGCGACGCCGCGAGCTCCGGGGAGACGACCGCCTGCCGGGTGGTCGCCCCGCCGGGCTGTTCGTGCGCGGGCGGCTCCCAGTCCTCACCCTGACACCCTGACACCAGTGCGCCGAACAGCATCACGCCCATCATGGACAGCTTCCGCATACCTCTCCCTCGCAGCCAATGGCCGCATGACACCGCGAAACATGTGCAGTGGATGAAAAGGCTCTTTACACGACTCTCCTGTAAATCATGGACAATCCGCATGGTATGTTTTGACGCGCTGTGCGTCTGGCATTCCGGCGACCCGGCGTCCGGCGCCGGAACTCCGAACAGGTGAAGGCCCTGCCCCCGGGGGCTCCCCTGTCGTTCAGTGTTGGCACGCCGGGTGCTCAAGGTGACGCCAGGACACGGGTTCAGGACCTGCCCGTGAGCTGGACGCGGACCCCCGGGCGAGGCAGGCGTAGCGTGGACCCGCCGCGCTCGGGGGGCGCTCCAATCGCGGCGAGGCCGCGCCAGGAGGCACGGGTGTCGGGACCGGGCAGGAAGAGGAAACATTCGAAGCGGGGCATCGTCGCGGGGGCGGTGCTGGTCGCCGTCATCGTCAGCGGCATCCTGTGGCTGCGGCGGCCGGCCCAGGAGCCGCCGCCACGCTTCACCGGCTTCGTCGTCAGCGACAACGTCTACCTGTCCTCGCCGGTGGCCGGCATGGTGGCGTCCGTGGCGGTGGTGCGCGGACAGCGCGTGGAGGTGGGCACGCCGCTGTTCCGCATGGAGCCCACGTCGCTGACTGCGCGGGCCGACCAGGCGCGGGCGCAGGTGGGGCAGATCGAAGCTCAGTTGCTCGCACGCCAGTCGGACGTGGCCCGGGCGCGTGCCTCGCTCGCCGCCGCGCAGGCGGAAGCGGACCGCGCGGACGCGGACCTGGCCCGGCTCGTCGCTGTCGAGAAGTCCGTGGAGGGCGCCGTGACGCCCCAGCAATTGGACCTGCTGCGCGCGACGGCGACGCGCGCTCATGCCCAGCGAGACGCGGCCCGCACGGACGTGGCGGCGGCGGGCGCGCAGCTGGAGGTCGTCCGCGCACAACTCGCCAGCGGGCGCGCGGGCGTCACCGCAGCGGAGCAGCAGGTCGTGGAGCTGGCGCCTGTGTCTCCCGTCGTGGGCCGGGTGGAGGACGTCCTCTTCCAGCAGGGCGAGTGGGCCATGCCCAACGCCCCCGTCGTCAGCATCATCCCGGACGCGCAGCTGAAGGTGCGCTTCTACGTGCCGCAGGGGAGGGTGGCGTCCTTTCCGCCAGGCACCACGGTGGCCATCGCCTGCGACGGCTGCGACACCGGGATGACGGCGCGCGTGGACTACGTCGCGCCGCGCCCTGAGTACACGCCGCCCATCATCTACAGCCTGGAGACGCGGCAGAAGCTGGTGTTCCTGCTGGAGGCGGTGCCCTCCGCGCCCACGCGCCTGCTGCCCGGGCAGCCCATCGACGTGACACCGCTGAAGCAGGCACCCGTGGAGGCGGACCGATGAACGAGCGGGCCATCGACGTGCGCGGGCTCAACAAGTCCTTTGGCGACCGGCACGTCGTGCGGGACGTCTCCATCGCCGTGGACGCCGGACGCATCACCGGCTTCCTGGGCCCCAACGGCTCCGGCAAGACGACGACGCTGCGGCTGCTGTGCGGACTGCTCACGCCCGACAGCGGCGAGGGCACCGTGCTGGGCCTGGACTTCCGTGCCCGGGGCGACGCCATCAAGCGCCAGACGGGCTACATGACGCAGAAGTTCTCCCTCTACGAAGACATGACGCTGGAGGAGAACCTTGCCTTCGTCGCGCGCGTCCACGGTCTGGACCAACGGCGCGAGCGGGTGGAGGACACGCTCCACCGGCTGGGCCTCTTCGACCGGAGAGACCAGCTGGCGGGCGCGCTCTCCGGCGGCTGGAAGCAGCGCCTGGCCCTGGCCGCCGCGACGCTGCACGAGCCCCGCCTGCTGCTCCTGGACGAGCCCACCGCGGGCGTGGACCCCAAGGCCCGCCGTGAGTTCTGGGACGAAATCCACACGCTCGCCGCGGGCGGGCTCACGGTGCTGGTGTCCACGCACTACATGGACGAGGCGGAGCGCTGCCACGACATCGGCTACATCCTGTATGGGCGCCTCATCGCGCGGGGCACGGCGGACGCGCTCATCCGCGACTCCGGGCTGGTGACGTTCCTGGGGGAAGGGCCGGGCATCGACCGCGCGGCGCACCTGCTGGCCCAGGCGGACGGCGTGCTCAGCGCCTCCGCGTTCGGCGCCGCCGTGCACGTCAGCGGGCTGAAGCGAGAAGCCCTGGAGGCCGCGCTCGTCCCCTGGCGCAAGGAACCCTTCCGGTGGAGCGAGGTGACGCCCTCCCTGGAGGACGTCTTCATCCAACTCATGGGTCGCGAGCGCGACGAACGGTACACGTCATGACGGGTTCGCTTCCGCGCATCCTGGCCGTGCTGCTCAAGGAGTTCACGCAGCTGCGGCGCGACCGCATCACCTACGCGATGATCCTCGTCATGCCGGTGATGCAACTGCTCATCTTCGGCTACGCCATCAACATGGACCCCCGGCACCTGCCCGCCGCGGTGCTGTCCCACGACACCAGCACCCTGGCGAACTCCGTCGTCGCCGCGCTGGAGCGCACCGGCTACGTGGACGTGCGCTACCTGCCGCGCTCCGACGAGGAGTTGGATCAACTCATCCGCCGGGGACAGGTGATGCTCGGCATCACCATCCCACCGGACTTCAGCCGGCGGGTGCTCAAGGGCGAGCGCGCTCAAATCCTCGCGGAGGCGGACGCGTCCGATCCGCAGGCAGCGGCGGGGGCGCTCGCCGCGGTGAGCGTGCTGCCCACGGAGGCGCTGCGGAACGAACGGGTGGGGCTGGGGGCTCCCCGGTCCCCCGCGCCCGCCTTCGAGGTGGTGGTGCACCGGCGCTACAACCCGGAGAGCCGCTCCCCGTTCCACATCGTGCCGGGTCTGCTGGGCATCATCCTGTCCATGACGCTGGTGATGATGACCGCCATGGCCGTCACCCGCGAGCGAGAGCGCGGCACCATGGAGACGCTGCTGTCCACGCCCGCCACCCCGGCGGAGATCATGGTGGGCAAGCTCACGCCGTACGTCGTCGTGGGGTTGGTGCAGACCGTCGTCGTGCTGGGCATGGCGCGAGGGTTGTTCTCGGTGCCCATGGCGCGCACGCCCGCGGGATGGCTGGCATTGGCGTGCGGCATCGTGCTGTTCATCGTGGGCAACCTGTCGCTGGGCTACCTCATCTCCACCGTGGCGCGCAGCCAGCTGCAGGCGATGCAGATGTCCATGTTCTACATGCTGCCGTCCATCTTCCTCTCCGGCTTCGCCTTCCCCTTCCTGGGCCTGCCGCCGTGGGCCCGGGTGCTGGGCGAAATCATCCCCGTCACGCACTTCCTGCGCATCGTCCGGGGCGCGCTGCTCAAGGACCAGGTGCTCGCGGACATGGGGAACGACCTGCTGGCGCTGGGCCTGTTCGTGCTCGCGGTGGCCGGCGCGGCACTCGCGAGGTCACGCACGACCTTGGATTGATTGACGCCACACGTCGAGCATGACGCAGCCGCGAAAGGAGGGTGCTTGGACGTCCGGACGATCCAACCGGACCGCCGTTTGCAACCTTACTTCCGCACCGGAGCCACGTTTCACGTGGTTTCGCGGGGTTCAGTCCCGCCTCCGGTCTGGAGATGCCCATGTCCCGTGACGACTCCTTCGCGGTAGGTGCGGTGCGGACTTCGCGCCTGCAGGATGCGCCGCGTTCAAGCTCCCATCGGTGGGGGAGGGTGACCCTCCCCTTCGTGCTCCTCTGCGTGGCGACCTTCGCCGCCGGCTGTGGGGACGATGATGACAACTGCGTTCCCAGGACGTGCGAGTCGCGGGGCTTCAACTGTGGCGACACGACGGATGGCTGTGGCCACGATCTCGACTGCGGCACCTGCGCGACGCCCGCTACCTGTGGCGGCGGTGGCGAGGCCAATGTCTGTGGTTGCCCCGACATCAAGACGGCGTGCAGCCCCGGGGTCGAGTGCGGCACCGAGCCGGATGGCTGCGGTGGCACCGTCTCCTGCGGGACGTGCGCGGCGCCGGAGGTGTGCGGCGGACGCGGCGTGGAGCAGACGTGTGGCATCCCCGCCGCGAACCGCGAGTGCAGTGATGGCTGGTGCTGGGAGTATCCACTGCCCCATGGCTACAGCTTCAAGGGCGCGCACTTCAGCGCGGCCAATGACGGCTGGGCCGTGGGCGAGGACGGCTTCATCCAGCACTGGGACGGAACGCGCTGGACGCGCGTGGCCAGTGGGACGCTGACGTCGCTGAGCGACGTGCACGCCCTCTCCGCGACGAACGTGTGGATGGTGGGCGCGGGCGGCACCGTGCTCCACTCCACGACGGGCAGTGCTTTCTCTGCCGTGAGCTCCGGGACGACGCGCGACCTGAACTCCGTGTGGGCCTCCGGTCCGGGCGACATCTGGGCCGTGGGCGCCAACGGCACCGTGCGGCGCGACCAGGGCAGCGGCTTCCAGGGCGTGGACGTGTCCTCGACGAAGAACCTCAATGGCGTGTGGGGCAGCGGGCCTTCGGATGTCTGGATGGTGGGGCAGTCCGGGACGCTGCGCCGGTACGACGGCAATGCGGTCTCCGGCATCGACGCGGGCACCACGGACATCGACTTCCATCAGGTGACGGGCACCGGTCCGAACGACGTCTGGACCGTCGCCTCGGATGACCCCTGCATCTTCTGTGACGACTACGGCCAGGTGTTCCGCACCACGCCCGCGGGCATCGAGCAGTCCCTGCGCTCGTCGGATCAGCTGTTCTACGTGTACGCCGCGTCGCCCTCGCTGGTGCTGTCGGGTGGAGAGGACTTCGGCTACATCTACAACGGCACGAAGTGGACGGACACGGACGAGGACGCCGTGGGGCCCATCACCGGCAGCGGGCCTGACAACGTGTGGTCCTTCGGTTCGGGTGGGCAGATGCAGAAGTGGAGCGGGCAGGCGTGGATCTCCCAGACTCCGCTGCGCACGCTGAGGGTGGCGCGGGCCGTCCATGGCACGGGGCCGTCGGACGTGTGGGCGGTGGGAGACCCGGGCCGCGTGCTGCACTGGAACGGCGGCGGCTGGATCGAGCCGCAGCTGGACTTCTCCCCCGTCGACGACGTGACGGGCGTCTACGCGGCCTCCTCGACAGACGTCTGGGTGACGTCCTCCTTCCATGACCGCATCTACCGGTTCGACGGAGCCCGCTTCATCACGCAGTACACCGCGGAGTCGTCGCTGGCGCTGAACTCCATTCACGGCGTATCCGCGGCGGACATCTGGGCGGTGGGCGCGTCCGGCCAGGCCGTCCATTTCGACGGCACCACCTGGACGCGGAAGCCCACGGAGGTTCAGGCGACGCTCAACGCCGTCTGGGTGCAGGGGCCCTCGCTGGCCCTCGCGGTGGGCGACGCCGGCACCATCCTGCGCTGGGACGGCACCGCCTGGAGCACGATGACCTCCGGAACCAACAAGGCCCTGAAAGCCGTGTGGGGCAGCGGGCCGGCGGACGTCTGGGCGGCGGGCGCGGAAGGCACGCTGCTGCGCTACAACGGCGCCCTCTGGCTCCCCGTGGCCAGCGGCACCTCGTCCCAGCTCAACGGGCTGATGGGGCGCTCCGCCAACGAGGTCTGGGCGGTGGGCGACAACGGCACGCTGCTTCGCTTCGATGGCGGCAAGTGGAACGCGGAGACCACCGGCACCCGCCGCGTCCTCCGGGGCGTGTGGGCGCCGTCTTCGTCGGAGCTGTGGCTGGTGGGGGACACGGCCGTCCTTCACAAGCCTTGACGCCACGCGAGCAGGCTTGAGCGCGAGGCGCCGCATGGGTTCCCTGTCGACCGGGGAGCCCATGCCGCGCCGTGTCCCGAGCACGGCCTGCCGTCATCACCATCGTCTTCTGGTACCCACTTCAGAAGGAGATTGGTGATGTGCTGCAACACCCGAATCTGGCATTCCCACCACTGCATCCTGCCGCCGTACGTCAGCCGGCAGATTGCGCAGAACGGCTCACCGCAGCAGCGCGCGAGGGCCCTGCGGACGCTCTCCATCGACAACACCCTGCGCGCCATCCGCCTGTCGAGCAGCGGTGCGCCCCAGGCGGCGAAGCGCCTCATCCCCGCCCCCATGGTCGTGGAGAGCCAGAAGCTCCGCACCATCTACGACGTGAAGAACACCGAAGCCCTTCCGGGAACGGTGGCCCGCAAGGAGGGCGATGCCGACGTCAGCGACCAGGCGGTCGACGAAGCCTATGTCGGCCTGGGCGCGACCTACGACCTCTACTGGGACGTCTACGGGCGCAACTCCATTGATGGCAACGGCATGCCGCTGAACGGTCACGTCCACTATGGCAGTGGCTACGACAACGCCTTCTGGGACGGCGAGCGCATGGTGTTCGGCGACGGCGACGGGGAGCTGTTCAACCGCTTCACCATCTCGGTGGACGTCATCGGGCACGAACTGGCCCACGGCGTGACGGAACACGAGGGCCCTCTTGCCTACTTCTCCCAGGCGGGCGCGCTCAACGAGCACATGTCGGACTGCTTCGGCTCGCTCGTGAAGCAGCGCCTGTTGAACCAGACGGCGGAGCAGGCCGACTGGCTCATCGGCGCGGGGCTCCTCACGGACAAGGTCCAGGGCAAGTCGCTGCGCTCCATGAAGGACCCCGGCACCGCGTTCGATGATCCGGTGCTCGGCAAGGATCCGCAGCCGGCCCTCATGAAGGACTTCGTGAACACGTGGGAGGACAACGGCGGCGTGCACATCAACTCTGGCATCCCCAACAAGGCCTTCTGCGTCGCGGCCACCAACCTGAAGGGCTACGCGTGGGAGAAGGCCGGCCTCATCTGGCTGGAGACGCTGCGCGACCCCCGGCTGAAGCCCAACGCCTCGTTCCTCTCCTTCGCCCGGCTCACCGTGACGGCGGCCGTCCGCCTCTACGGCAGCGGTGACGAGGAGCAGATCGTGCGCGACGCCTGGAACCAGGTGGGCATCAAGGTCTCCAAGGAGCGGGCGGGCGCGCCGGCCTGGACGCCGCAGGTGCCGAAGCAGGCCGCGCAGCCGGTGCAGCGCAAGCACTAGGCCCTGGGGTCGACGGAATGCGAATCGAGCTCAAACGGGAGGGAGGCGTCGCCTTCTTCCCGGGCCTCGCCAGGCCCCGCACCGTGGACCTGGCGGCCCTGCCTCCCGCCACGGCGGAGGCGCTCCAGCGGGAGGTGCGGGAGGCCCGCTTCTTCGAACAGCCGGCCACCGTGGGGGCTTCGCCCCAGCGGGGCGCGGACCGGACGCGCTACACCGTCACCATCGAGGACGATGGCGGGAGGAGGCATTCGGTCCAGCTGATGGAGCCCGTGACGGAGCCGCACCTGCGCTCCCTGCTGGAGCTCATCCAGAAGGCGGCTCGGGACACGCGCTAGTAGCGCGGACGGGTGGGCAGGTTCAGGTCGTCGCGGAGGACGTTCTCTCCGGGGCGGCCGCCCTGCACCACGTCCGGCGTGGACGGGTCCTGGTCCAGGTCGATGGGCAGGCCCACCGCGGACGTCTCGCGGTTGTTCACGCCGTCCTTCTCACCGACCGCCAGCGTGCCATTGGCGTAGTCCGAGGCGTGCACCATTTCGTGGAACAGCGCGACGACGGGCGGGCGGTTCATCCAGTCCTCGCTGCCCAGCGAGATGCGCGTGGTGTTGTAGTTCACCGTGCCGTTGGAGCCCTTGCCCGGGGTGCCGTCCGCGTTGAACCAGGCATCGTCCTTGTTCTGCGCGGACGCGGAGTTGCCGCTGGACGTCTCCTTGATGGTCGTGGTGTGGCCGCTGTCATCCAGCGTGCGCAGCAGGTCCTGGCCCGAAGGCAGCGAGCGCATCGCGTCCAGGTCCGACTGCACGCGCGCCTGGAAGTCCGCGCTGCCCGACACCGTCACCGAGCGACCGCGCTGGTCGGCGTTCGTCATGTCGACGATTTCGCGCTCGCCCTCGGCCGCGTCGGCGGTCTTCTCGTTCTCTTCGACGTAGAGCTTGTCAGTGCCCGTGCCGCCACGGACCGTGTCCTTGCCCTCGCCACCCGCCACCGCGTCGTTGCCGGCACCGCCGCTCAGCGTGTCGTCGCCGCGCCCGCCGATGACCTGGTCGTCGCCCTCGCCGCCGTAGGCCCGGTCGTTGCCCGCGCCCGCGTCGATGTAGTCCCGGCCCTTGCCGCCGGACAGGTAGTCGTTGCCGTCCAGGCCGTACATCACGTCGCGGCCCTCGCCACCCATGATGCGGTCATCGCCCGCGCCGCCCTCCAGGTAGTCGTCGCCGTCCTGGCCCTTCAGCGTGTCCTTGCCGTCGCCACCGATGAGGGTGTCGTTGCCGGCGCCGCCGATGAGGGTGTCGTTGCCCTTGCCGCCGGTGAGCTTGTCGTCGCCCGCGCCGCCGTCCAGGGTGATGTCCTGCGTGACGCTCGCGTCCACGGTGATGGAGTCGTTGCCGTCACCGCCGTTGATGATGGCGCCCTTGGCCTGCTCCGCCGTCAGCGTGACCGTGTCGCTGCCGGACTTGATGGTCAGCCCGCCGTCCTTGTTCTGCGACACCGTCGCGGTGTTGTTGCCCGCGCCCAGGTCCACCACGGTGCGGCCATCCGCGTTCGTGCTCACCTGGGGCCCGGCAAGGGCGCTGCCCACTCGGCCCGCGATCTTGCCCAGCGCTTCGCCGATGCCGCCGGCCGCCTTGCCCGCGGCCTTGCCCAGGGCGCCCCCGATGCCCCCAGCGCCCTCACCGGAGCGGATCTCCGCGGACAGCACCGGCCGGGAAGCGGCGCCCGAGCGCGGGGCCGAGTCGAAGCCGTCCTTCATCCGCTGCGCGACAGCGGCCTTCACCGCGTTGGGCTTCGCCGTGACGGGAGCCTTCACCGGCTGCGTGCTCACGGGGGACGAGGTGGGGCGCGAACCAGGCTTGCCAATCGAGGTCATGTCGCTTCTCGCGGGTGACGGAGACACCCGGTGCGGGTCCGGCGAACGGCTGCCGGGGAGCGGATGAATGCCGCCCGAAGGGGATTGTCGCGAAAGCGTGACGCCGGTTGCCTCGGTCCGCTGATTCCAGGCCAACCCCTGGGAATGACTCGTTCAGGGGTGGGGGGGCCGGGCCATGTCACGGGCGTGTGACACGGGCCGCTCGTTCGTGTGACAGGAC
>NZ_RAWR01000460.1:0-964 GCF_003986945.1 Corallococcus sp. AB018
GGCCCGATGCGTGCGAGGGCCGTGCTGGTGGTCGCGCAGGTCGCGCTGGCGCTCGTGCCGCTGGTGGGCGCGGGCCTGATGCTGCGCACGCTCCATGCGCTGCATGCCGTGGCGCCGGGCTTCGACCCGCGAGGCGTCAGCGCGATGGACCTGTCATTCCCCCGCGAGGCCTACGGGAGGGATGACACCCGCCGACGGCAGGTGAGTACGGAGCTGCTGGCGCGGGTGCGGGCGTTGCCGTCGGTGCAGTCCGCGGGACTGGCCAGCACGCTGCCGCTGTGGAACCGCAACGGCTTCAGCGCGGTGGTGCTGCCCGGTGAGACAGAGGCGGAGGCCCAGGCGCGCGAAGCGGTCAACTTCCGCGCGGTGAGCGACGGCTACTTCGCCACGCTGCGCATCCCACTGAAGGAGGGCCGCGACGTGAACGCCACGGACGGCGCGGGCGCGGCGCCGGTGATGGTGGTCAACGAGACCTTCGCGCGGCGCTTCCTTTCAAAGGGCTCCGCGTTGGGCCAGCGCGCACGACTGACGCTCGACGGCGAGCCGTTCCGGGAGGTGGTGGGCGTGGTGGGAGACGTGCACCACGCGAGCCTCGCGGAGGAGCCGCGCGCGGAGGTGTACCTGCCCATGGATCAATTCGAGGGCCTGTTCATGGTCGTCGCCGTCCGCGCCACCCGGGACTCACAGGCGCTGCTGCCCGCGCTGCGCGAACAGCTTCGCGCGGTGGATCCAAGCCTGCCGCTGGTCCAGGTGCGCGACCTGGAGGCCGTGGTGGAGGAGAGCCTGGGCCGCACGCGGGTGATGGGCGGCCTGCTCACGGCCATGGCGGTGCTCGCGCTGACGCTGGCGGGCGTGGGGCTGTACGGCGTGCTGGCGTACACGGTGAGCCAGCGCACGCGCGAGCTGGGCATCCGCATGGCGCTGGGCGCGACGGACCGGCAGGTGCTGTGGCTGGTGGTGGGGC
>NZ_RAWR01000461.1:0-907 GCF_003986945.1 Corallococcus sp. AB018
GTTCTACAACCGGAAGCGGCGCCACTCCGCCCTGGGCTACGTCAGCCCAGTGGAATACGAGCGGAGGGCCGCAACCAAGAGGCTGGCAGCGTAGTCAACCTGTCCACCGAACCGGAGCAGGCCCAGAGTGCCGGACTCGCGGCCACGGCCACACGGCCTGGACTCGCGCCCGTTCCCTCTTGGCGGATGGCCTTGCGACGGTGCAGCCGAGGCATCTCCTCCGCGGGCTCGACGATGGCTGCGTGCGAGGATGCTTCAGGGGATGCTTCAACCGCGACCGTGCGCGGCGTGTAGCTCAGGCTCCTGCCGGACACGGGCCGCAGCGGCGTGCAACCGGTGACGAGAACGGCCAGGCACATCCACAGCGCTTCAGCGCGCATTGTCCACCCCCAGGCCCACTGAAGCGACGGCTCCAGGCCGGAGCGCTCCGTCCCCGTCCGGGAACAACAGCGTGCCTCCAGTGCCCATCACGTAGAGCTTCCCCGAGAGGATCCGCCAACGTGCTTCCGCGGCTCCCAGGTAGCGTGCTCCGGGCTGACCCAGGCCCATCCCCAAGCCCTTCAGCGCCACTTCCAGGTCGCGTCCCAGCAGTTGCATCGCCACCCTGCCGTCCACGTCCAAACGGCCCCAGGAGAAGGCCTCCGCGCTCAGCGACAATCGCAGGTGCCGTTGCAGCCCGCCGTAGCTCACGGCATCCCAGCCCGCCCGCACCTCGCCCTGGAGGGAGTAGCCATCCGGGAAGGAAGCCGTCGCCAGCGGGGCTCCGTCCGGGCTCGCCGTTCGAAAGCGGGCCAGTTCGTAGTCCGGCCCGAAGAAGCCCTGTCGGAAGCCTCCGTGCTGCCTGCGCACCTCCAGCCGCAACGAGAGGTCCAGCGTGGGTGTCCCCGCGTCCGCGCCAGCCCCCACC
>NZ_RAWR01000462.1:0-892 GCF_003986945.1 Corallococcus sp. AB018
CTAGGGGGTGTCCCTAATTGAGCCACATCCGAGTGCAGGCGAGGTGGATGAGGGCAAGGTAGTTGCGGGCTGTCTTCTCATATCGAGTCGCGAGGCGGCGGAAGCGCTTGAGGCCATGGAAGAACCGCTCGACCAGATAACGAAGGGCGTAGAGCTTGCGGTCCTTCGAAAGGGCTCTGGGGCGCTCCGGCTTGGAGGCGATGACGGCCTTCATGCCGAAGAACTTGAGCAGGGCGCGGAACCAGTCCGCATCGTACCCGCTGTCGGCGATGCAGGCCGCGCCCACCGCGTGCATTATCAGGTCGTCGGCCTTGGTCATCTCGTGCCGCTGGCCGGGCGTCAGTTCGATATGGCGTGGCCGTCCTCGGCTGTCGACGAGGGCATGGACCTTGGTCGAAAAACCTCCTCGAGAGCGTCCCAGAGCGTTGTGTTGGACCCCCCTTTTCCTCCCGCGGCGTCCAGATGCGCCCGGATGGTGGTGCCATCAAGGATGGACGCTTCGTCCCCCGGCACGGGAGGATTCGACTCGAGCTGCACTTCCTTGAAGAGCCGCTCCCACACGCCGCGCTTCGACCAGTTGTTGAAGCGGTTGTACACGGACTTCCACTTGCCATATCGACCGGGCAGATCTCGCCAGGGGCTGCCGGTGCGGGCGAGCCAGTACACGGCGCTGACAAACAGACGCTCGCCTTTGAGCGAGTGCCGGCCCCGCCGCGGAGGCAGAAGCGGGCGGATGCGCTTCCATTCCTGGTCGGTGAGTTCATGTCGGTGCATCCCCTGGGGTAGGCAATGGCCCCGCTTCAGTGCAACCCCACCTGCTGATGCTCGGCCGAGGGCACGACTGCTACCCTCGGCCGCAGTTCATCTTCTCTCGTTTA
Source organism: Corallococcus sp. AB018 (assembly GCF_003986945.1). NCBI lineage: Bacteria > Pseudomonadati > Myxococcota > Myxococcia > Myxococcales > Myxococcaceae > Corallococcus > Corallococcus sp. AB018. Next base: position 879 of record NZ_RAWR01000462.1, read on the forward strand.
GGGACACCCCCTAG
>NZ_RAWR01000463.1:0-831 GCF_003986945.1 Corallococcus sp. AB018
GGCGTGAGGGAAGGCGTCCTCAAGCACTGCGACTTCCGCCTCCGGATTCCCATGGGCGGTCAGGTCGGTTCATTGAATGCGTCGGTTTCCGCCGCGATTCTGCTATACGAGGTCGCCCGCCAGCGGGGGCGGCCTTCCCGCTGACGACCCCGGATCAATCTCCTTGACTTGGAGAGTGGGGGCTTTTAAAAGGTCGCGCCGCTCAAGCCGCTGTGAGGGGTTGACGGTCCGCTCGGGATGAGGTAGGGCGGGGCAGTTGCTGGTTGGATGCCGGTGTAGCTCAGTCGGTAGAGCAACTGATTTGTAATCAGTAGGTCGCGGGTTCAAATCCCGCCGCCGGCCAGGTAGGACGGGCCGCGGATAAGGGCCCGGGACGCAACAGGATGGTGTAGAGAGCAGCACGAAGCACGACAAGCGAATATCTGGAGAGATGCCCGAGCGGCCAAAGGGAGCAGACTGTAAATCTGCCGGCTCAACGCCTACGGTGGTTCGAATCCACCTCTCTCCACTCGGCAATGCGGGAATAGCTCAGTTGGTAGAGCGTCAGCCTTCCAAGCTGAATGTCGTGGGTTCGAATCCCATTTCCCGCTCCAACCGTTGTAGTGAATCGCCAAGCCCTGATAGCTCAGTTGGCAGAGCGCATCCTTGGTAAGGATGAGGTCACCAGTTCAATCCTGGTTCAGGGCTCCATTTTTCGAGGAGTGTCATGTCCAAGGAAAAGTTCGATCGCAGCCTGCCCCACGTGAACATCGGAACGATTGGGCACGTGGACCACGGCAAGACGTCGCTGACGGCGGCCATCACGAAGGTGCTGGCCAAGACGGGCGGCGC
>NZ_RAWR01000464.1:0-826 GCF_003986945.1 Corallococcus sp. AB018
CCCTTGGCTATTGAGGTTCTACGGGATTGTTTTCAGATTTTGGGAGCTGGTTTGGAGCTTAAGAAGCTGCTGGAGCTTCATTTGTGAAAGAAGTCTACAAGGGTAAGAAACTAGTCCCTTTATTCCCCATTCTTGCATACTATTTTTGCCTATTTTAGAACTATTTTTTAGCTTAGTTTATAATATAAAAAAGTTCTATTTTTGGGCCCTCTAAATAGTTTGTTTAGAGTGTTTTGTGGTTTGGAGGTGTTTGACCCCTCTTAGGCCTTGAAAGGCCTCATTTTGAGCCATTTTGTGCTAGTTTCGGGACTTTGGTGTTTGGGCCTCTTCACCACTGAAATCTTGAGGGATTTCAGTGGTGGGGATGGTGCCTTGAAGTCTCAAGAAGGAGAGGGTCACCCCCTCTCCTTGTTGTCCTTAAAAAGGGCATGTTTTGGCCTCTTTAGAGTGTGTATTGACCATGACTTGGCTATTTTTTATGCTTAATATGTCATGTTATGCCTCTGTTTTTTGTTGGTTTTGGTACACCATGCATGCTTAGCATACCTGCCATGTAATGCCATGTTATTGCCTTAATATGCCTTAGGTTGTTAGCCTTTGTTCGAGCATGTTTTAGGCTTAGTCTTGTGAAGGTTTTGTGCATATTTTGCCATGTCTTAGGTCTGTCCATGGTTGTTTGGGTCGGATTTGGCATGCTTAGTATAGCCCCTTTGCATTTTTGGTTTGTTGGCCTTAAGTGTGTGAATGTATAGAATGCATCCTTGCCTTAATTTAGTGGGTTGGGACCATTTGCCATGTTATTTCAGTCCCTTTAACATGCTTGTAT
>NZ_RAWR01000465.1:0-566 GCF_003986945.1 Corallococcus sp. AB018
GCAGTCACTGAGCAGGCGAGCAGTGCCGGCGCGCCCCTTTCCCGCGTGATGGGTGCTGGCGCGAAGAAGAAGGTCGTGGTGAAGAAGTCCCGTTAGAGCCCGCCCGCCGCGCCGTCGTTTCCGGCGGCGCGCGGGTGGAACAACCGGGGGTGCCACCATGGACGCCGAGCACAGGGCCGAGGGACAGGAAGGGATGCCGGGCACACCTGGAGAGAATTCGATGCCGTCCCAGCAGGAGGGAGCGGCTGACGCGTCCGCGCCGAAGCATGGCGAGGGCGCGAGTGGAGACGTGACGCCGGAAGGTGCCCCCCAGGCCGAAGCGGGTGGGGCGCAGACCGACCTGCTTGGAGAGGGTGGGCAGGCCACCGCGAGCGCGACCGAGGCCAGCACGGCCGCCGGAGCCTCCAGTGAGCCGGAGACACGCCCCGAGGGCGGCGAGTCGCCGGGCCGCACCGGGGAAGAGACTCCCGCCGGGGACGCCGCGACGTCGGGTGGAGCATCCGCCCACGCTGGCGAACCGGAAGGCTCCGGGTCGACCGTGCAGGGCGAGGGCACCAGCACCCCGG
>NZ_RAWR01000466.1:0-801 GCF_003986945.1 Corallococcus sp. AB018
GTGATGGATCTGGCTCATACTTTCGAAGCATACTCACATGAAACACATCATGCACTCCGGACAACTGCGGCGGTAAGGCTAACCGATAAGCAACCTCGCCAATCCTCTCAAGGATCTCAAAAGGACCAATAAACCGAGGGGATAACTTCCCACTCTTCCCAAATCTCATCAAACCTCGCCTAGGTGATATTTTCAGAAAGACATGATCACCTACCTCAAACGCCAAAGGCCTCCTCCTACGGTCGGCATAACTCTTTTGACGACTCTGGGCTGTAACAAGCCTCCTACGGATAAGCTCAACTTTCTCCGTCGTCTCCCTAACCAACTCCGGACCCAACAAAGGTGCATCACCCACCTCGGCCCAACAAACTGGAGACCTACACGGTCGGCCATACAAGGCCTCAAACGGTGCCATACCGATGCTAGACTGGAAACTGTTGTTGTAGGCAAACTCTACCAAAGGCAAGTGCCTCTCCCACGTCCCACTGAAGTCCAGGACACAACCCCGAAGCATATCCTTGAGGATCTGAATAGTACGCTCGGACTGCCCGTCAGTCTGAGGGTGATAGGCCGTACTAAAGGTCAACTTAGTGCCCAAGGCACTCTGCAAGCTCTGCCACAACCTAGCAGTAAAACGAGGATCTCTATCTGAGACGATCGTCACTGGGACCCCGTGCAATCTCACTACGTCCCGAATATACAAGTCGGCAAGATGATCTACCGAACCTCTCACGCGCATAGGAATAAAGTGCGCCGACTTAGTCAACCGGTCTACAACCACCCAAATAGCATCACTACCCC
>NZ_RAWR01000467.1:0-801 GCF_003986945.1 Corallococcus sp. AB018
TCCGTTTCGGCCGGAGCACACGCACTCGCGGCCGTTTGCTCCCCGCCATGGCGATTCATGCTCGCACAGCAGCGCTTATGCATCCTTTGGATGCATCAGAATCGTTAATTTTTTCTCATCCCCTCAGCCCTCGGCGACGGCCTGCACGCTGGCGCGGTAGATGAAGATGCGCGCGGTGTTGGTGCGGGTGTCGGCGGGGACGACGAAGAAGCCCGGGGTGGGGCCCTTGAAGTCCTGGGAGAAGCCGGCCACCTGGCGGCCGTCGTTGAAGGTGACGCGGATCTTCGAGCCCTCCGCCTGCGGTTGACGCGCGCCCGCGGCGAGCATGAAGAAGATGGCCTTCACGCGCTTGCCGGGGATGCGCTCCGGGGCGAAGCCGCTCTGCTGCTCCAGGGAGATGGTGTCCTCCAGGAGGTCCGCGTCGCGGATGGTGCCGCGCTTCACCTGTCCTTCGACGGTGTGGATGATGACGCGGTGTTCGCCTTCCACGAAGGAGTTGGCGGCGGACGCGAAGCCGGCCACCGGCGCTTCGAAGAGCGAGTCGTCCGCGGGGCGAAGGTGGTTGATGGCCACGGCCGCGGCCATGGCCGGCGCCGAGGGGGCCACTGGCGCCGGGCTCCGGAGCGTCGGGCTCGCGGGTGCAGCGGGAGTCAGCCGGGCCACGGGCAGGGAGGGCGCGGGCGGCGGAGGGATGGCCGCGACGGGCAGGGCGGGGACCTCCTCGACGAGCTCGATGTCGGCCACGGGCTCGGACTCCACCTCCTCGACTTCGAGGGCGGGGGTGGCGTCGAGCTCCGCGTC
>NZ_RAWR01000468.1:0-798 GCF_003986945.1 Corallococcus sp. AB018
GTTCTACAACCGGAAGCGGCGCCACTCCGCCCTGGGCTACGTCAGCCCAGTGGAATACGAGCGGAGGGCCGCAACCAAGAGGCTGGCAGCGTAGTCAACCTGTCCACCGAACCGGAGCAGGCCCAGATGCAGAATCGGCGGCGCTATGTTTTTCGTCGTGGTGGTGCAGCTCCGACGCTTCGCCCTGCGCGATAGTTGATGCGGAGGTACCGGCGCCATGCTCCTCGAGATAGGGGCGTACCTCCAGGGCGTCGTCTTGCGCGGTGGTTGACCTGGAGGTGTCGGCTCCATGCTCCTCGACACCGGGGAGTGCCTCCTGCGCGACCGCCTGCGCAGTGGTTTGCGCGGAGTCGCCAGCGCCACGTTCCTCGACGCCAGGGCGTGCCTTCGCCTCATCCGCCAGGCCGCTGGCCTGTGCGGGCGCACCAATGGGTCCCTCTTGGGCGGATGGGGCCTCGGGGGACGCAGGTGACTGGGGCGCAGGGGCGAAGGCGTTCAGCACGCGCTCATCGCGCGCCTTCAGCAGTGCCGGCAGCTCATGCTGAAGTGCCTGCACGTCGCGCTCGTTCAGAATTGCCATCACGCGGAAGGCCCACTCGCGCAGCGCCGCTCCGCCCATGAGCGGCAGCAGTTGGGCGGCGCCTCCCAGGAAGGCCCGGTGCAGGGACTGAACGAGGAGCACGTGCCCCGGACGCGCCGCCACCCGCGCCGCATGCCGCAGCAACTCGAACTCCGCCTGCGCGCAGGTTTCCCCCGACTCCCAGCGCGCCGCGTCCTGGAGCTGGTAGCACGTGCTCC
>NZ_RAWR01000469.1:0-784 GCF_003986945.1 Corallococcus sp. AB018
CACCCACCCAGGGTCCCGTGAAGCGGTCCACCCGCCTTTCATTCCGAGCCGCGCGATTGTCCGAGGGAACCGGTAGGTGGATCCGCTGACGGGAGGCCGCTCCCGCCGGACGAAACGCCTCCATCGGCCAACCCGTCAGCCAGGTCGCGCGAAACATCACCCGCCACCTCTCTCACGGCGCCCCCTCCATCGTGTCCACAGGACGCATCCTCTGGGGCGGGAGAAGTCAGCAGCGTCCCGCTGTCGGAATCCAAGGCGGCGGTCTCGCCATGGGGACGGAGTGCAACGCCGAACGCCCCGGTGTCCTCGACGGCCGTCTCAAGGAGGCCGAGGCTCTGCTCGCCCTCGCAAGCCGCTGTCTCCAAAGCATCGTCCAGGGGGGCGACCGGCACGGAGGAACCACGAAGGTCCTCAGGAGCGCATGGAGCCTCGGGGGAAGCCTGCTCCTGGGGAGCGGAGGCGGCAGCGGGAGCGAATGCGTTCAGCACGCGCTCATCGCGCGCCTTCAGCAGCGCTGGCATCTCATGCTGAAGTGCTTGCACGTCACGCTCGTGCAGGATTTCCATTACGCGGAAGGCCCACTCGCGCAGCGCGTCTCCTCCCATGAGTGGCAGCAATTGGGCTGCGCCTCCCAGGAAGGCCCGCTGCAGGGACTGCACGAGGAGCACGTGCCCCGGACGCGCCGCCACCCGCGCCGCATGCCGCAGCAACTCGAACTCCGCCTGCGCGCAGGTTTCCCCCGACTCCCAGCGCGCCGCGTCCTGGAGCTGGTAGCACGTGCTCC
>NZ_RAWR01000046.1:0-48662 GCF_003986945.1 Corallococcus sp. AB018
GTCTCGTCCTTTCCCTCGGCGCGAGCCTTCTCCGCGATGGCGTCTTCCATGTAGCCGATGAAGGCGGTCTCCAGGCTGTCCGCGTTCCGGGCCTCGATGAGCTTCTGGGGGCTGTCCGCCGCCAGCACCTTGCCCGCGTTCATAAGGGAGATGCGGTCGCAGCGCATCCCCTCGTTCATGAAGTGCGTGGTCACGAAGATGGTGACGCCCTGCTTGCGAGACAGGTCGATCAACAGCTCCCAGAAGCTGTCCCGGGCGACCGGATCCACTCCCGACGTGGGCTCGTCCAGGATGAGGATCTGCGGCCCGTGCAGCACGGCGACGGCCAGCGAGAGCCGCTGGCGCAGGCCCATGGGCAGGTCTCCGGCCAACGCCTCCAGGTGCGAGCCCAGCCCGAACCGCTCGACCAGCTCGTCGATGCGCGCCTTCGCCTTGTCTGGAGGCAGGTGGTAGAGCCGGGCGTGCAGGACCAGGTTCTGCTGAACGCTCAGCTCGCCGTAGAGCGAGAACGCCTGCGTCATGTAGCCCAGGTTCTTGCGCACCTCCATGCTGCCTGCGTCCACGGAGCTGCCGAAGAGCTTCGCCGTGCCTTCCGTGGGAGGCAGCAGGCCGGTCAGCATCTTCATGGTCGTGGACTTGCCGCAGCCGTTGGAGCCCAGGAAGCCGAAAATCTCACCGCGCTCGATGGACAGGGTGACGTGGTCGACGGCGGTGAAGGTCCCGAAGCGGCGGGTCAGCCCGTGGGCCTCGATGGCCAGCTCCGCCTTGCCCGGGGGACGGGGCGGGATGGTGATCTCCTTGTGGCCCCGGCGCTTCTCCTCGGGCAGCAGCGCGATGAAGCACTTCTCCAGGTCCTGGGTGCCTGTGCGCTCCATCAGCTCCGCGGGCGTCCCTGTCGCCAGCACGCGGCCCGCGTCCATGGCCACGATCCAATCCCACTGCTGCGCCTCGTCCATGTACGCCGTGGAGATGATGACGCTCATGCCGGGGCGCCCGGCGCGGATCTCGTCGATGAGGCTCCAGAACTGCCGCCGTGAGAGTGGATCCACGCCGGTGGTGGGCTCGTCGAGGATGAGCAGGTCCGGGTCGTGCACCAGCGCGCCGCACAGCCCCACCTTCTGCTTCATGCCGCCGGAGAGCTTGCCGGCGGGGCGCTCCGCGAACTTTCCCAACCCGGTGGCCGCGAGCAGCTCCGGGACGCGCACCTTGCGCTCCTCGGGGGACAGCCCGAAGAGCCGGGCCATGAAGTCCACGTTGTCGTAGACGCTGAGCTCCAGGTAGAGGTTCTTGCCCAGGCCCTGGGGCATGTACGCGATGCGCGGGCCCACGTCGCGCCGGTGCCGGGCGTCCGCGATGTCCCCGTCCAGGACCATCACTCGCCCCTGCTGCATCTTCTTGGCGCCCGCGACCAGGGCCATCAGCGTGGACTTGCCCACGCCGTCAGGCCCCACGATGCCCACCCGGATGCCGCTGGGGACGTCGAGCGAGATGCCGTCGAGCGCGACGGCCTTGCCGTAGCGGTGGGTTACGTCCTGGATGGAGACCACGAGCCGGCTGCTGGAGCCGACTGGCGACCCTGGAGACACGGATGAGACCATGGCTGGGCCCTCCCTTGTCGCCGGGCTAGTGGGGTTCGGATTCCGCGGTGACGACGTTCTGAAGCCGGGAAGGCCATGCGGCCTCAGGGTCCACCTTCACGTAGCCGACGCCGCGAATGCCGGTCTTGATGCGCTCGACGTAGCGGCTGGCGAGCTCGCGGGGGACCTGGAGCTTCAAGCGGAACACCAGCTTCTCCCGCTCGCTCTTCGTCTCCACCTGCTTGGGCGTGAACTGCGCTTCGGGTGAGACGAAGGACACGTAGCCAGGGATGGAGCGGTCCGGCTCGAAGTCGACGGTGAGGCGCGCCTCGGAGCCAATCTTCACGCGGGCGGCCTCGCTCGCGGGCAGGAAGATCTCCATGAAGACGTCCTCCAGGTTCACGAGCGTCAGCGCCGGTCCGCCGGGCGACAGCACCTCGCCGGGCTCGGCGAGGCGGTAGAGGACGCGGCCCGTCACCGGAGACTTGAGCGTCGCGTCGGCGATGCGCGTTTGAATCGTCGCCGCGTTGGCTCGCGCCACTTCGATCTCCTCCCGCGAGGTCTTCAGCGTGGCCTCTGCTTCCGCCAGGCTGGCCCGGGCGGTCTCCAGCTGGCTCGCCCGAACGTCCACGTCCCGCTGCGAGCCGGCGCCTTGCGACACCAGCCTCCGGGAGCGCTCGGCCTCGATGGTGGCGAGCTCGATTTCACTCTTCGTTTTGACGATGCCCGCCTCGGCCACCGCCAGCTTCTCCTGCGTGGCCGCGACGTTCGCGTTGGCCTCCGCCAGGCTGGACTCCAGCGTGGTGGTGTCCAGGTGCACCAGCACCTGCCCTGGCTTGACGAGGTCGCCTTCGTTGACGAGGACCTCCTTCACCCGCAGGGGCTCCTTCGCGGAGACATCCGCCAGCTTCGACTCGATGCGGCCGTTGCCCGCGACGATTCCCTCCGGCAGCGCGGACTTCTTCCCCTTCCAATACTTGAAGCCGATGAACGCGATGATCGCGAGGGCGACCAGCCCAATGACCCACTTGTATTTCCCTTTCGGCTTCCAGGGCATGGCGGACTCTCTATGGCTTGACGGGTTGCGAGACCGTCTTGGTTTCTTGCGTCCGCGGCTTGGACAGCATGTCGCCCCAGTGGGTCCGCTGCTCCATCTCCGCCTGCATCGGCTCTGGCACGATGGGCTGGTCGCGGCGGACCTCCCAGCCTCCGCCCAGCGCCTTGTAGAGGGCGACCAGGTTCGTGGCGATGGAGGAGCTCGTCTGGGCCAGGTTGTTCTGCTGTTCCAGGAGCGACCGTTGCGCGTCCAGCACGCGCTGATAATCCACGGCGCCTTCGCGGTACTGCACCAACGCGAGCTCCACCGACCGCTGCGCGGACTTCACCGCGGCCTGCTGGAAGGTCATGGCCTGCTGGGCGTGGATGAACCCCGTCAGGGCGTCCGCCACCTCCTGGGCCGCCTTGAGCACCGTGTGGCGGTAGTTGACGAGCAATTGCTGGAACCGCGCGTCCTCGACCCGCACCCCGTTCTTCAGGCGGCCGTAGTTCAGGAAGGGAAAGACGATCCGGGGGCCCACGGAATAGAAGAGGCTGCCCAGGGAGAAGAGATTGCCGGAGGCCGCGGCGCTGGTGCTCGCCTGGAGCCCGACTGACCCGAAGAGGGAGAAGCTCGGGTAGAGCTCCGCCTCGGCGATGCCGATCCGGGCGCACTGCGCGGCGGCATACAACTCAGCGCTGCGGACATCCGGGCGTCGCCGCAGGATTTCAGCCGGCATGCCGAGGGCCACTGTCGCGGGCGCCACCGGAATCTGCTTGGGGCCCGCCAGCAGCGCCTCCACCTCGCCCGTGGGCTGGCCCAGGAGCGTGCTCATGGCGTTGCGAGCCTGCTCCAGCCCGGCTTCCAACTGGGGGATGGTGGCCCGGGTGCTCTCCAGCAGGGTCGAGGCCTGCGTCACATCCAGCTCCGAGGTGACGCCGTTGCTGAAGCGCGACTCGGCGATCCGGTAACCCTCCTCCTGGATCCGCACGTTCTCCCGCGCCTGTTCGATGAGCACCTCGTACGTGCGGACCAGGACATAGGTGCGCGCGACCTCCGCGGTGAGCGAGACGAGCGAGGACTGGTAGTCCGCCACCGACCCGAGCAGGCCCGCGGCCCCCGCCTCCACGCCCCGCCGGTACTTGCCCCAGAAGTCCACCTCCCACAGCGCGTCGAAGCCCAGCTGGTACTCCAGGAAGTGACGGTCGATGGAGCCCAGGTTCTGCAAGTTGATGGGGTTGGCCGCGGCGGAGTTCTCACTGCGCCCCACCGCGGCGCCGCTGGCGGAGAGGGCCTGGACCTGCGGATACTGCCGGCCGGTGAGGATGGCCAGCTGGGCGCGCGCCTCGACGATTCGCAGCCCCGAAATCTGCAGCGGCAGGTTCTGCCTGGCGGCGAGCTCGACGAGCCGGTCCAGCGAGGGATCGCCAAACGACTTCCACCATTGGGTGTCGACCGCGCCCTGTGTCGACAGGCGCGGGTCGCCCTGGGTGCGCCACTCCTTCGCGACCGTGGCCTCGGGCTTCTTGAAGTCGGGGCCGACCGCGCACCCGGCGAGGACGCTGAGCAGGGAGACGGTGCTGACGAAGGATTTCATCCCCTGCATGGCGTTGGCCGTCCCCCGCATCCGCTACACCTCGATGGGTGGGCAGAGTCCGCACGGGGTGAAGCGCGCGGAAGTACGAGCCGTGCGAATGCCCCAGGGGGCAGTGTTCGATGTCCGCCGGCCCATGCCAGCCACCGACCCGGGGACGGCGTGGCTGTCATCCGCCGCACCGTGCGCACGTCTGACATTGCGCGTGCCGGGGGGCCGCACAACCCTATGGCCATGGCACAGGACACCCCAAAAGAGCCCCTGAAGCGCAAGGCCTATACCCAGGAGCTCCGCAAGCTCCAGTCCCAGCTCTGCCAGCTTCAGGAGTGGGTCAAGCACGCGCAGATGCGTGTCATCGTGGTGTTCGAAGGCAGGGATGCGGCGGGGAAGGGCGGAACGATTCGCGCCATCACCGAACGGGTGAGTCCCCGGGTGTTTCGCGTGGTGGCCCTCCCGGCGCCTTCGAGCCGCGAGAAGTCCCAGATGTACCTGCAGCGGTACGTGCCGCATTTCCCCGCAGCGGGTGAGATCGTGATCTTCGACCGCAGTTGGTACAACCGGGCCGGCGTCGAGCCCGTGATGGGCTTCTGCACGCCTGAAGAGCACGAGCGCTTCCTGATGGGCTGCCCCGTCTTCGAGCAGTACATGGTCGACAGCGGAATCCTCCTGCTGAAGATCTGGCTGGAGGTCGGCAAGGAGGAGCAGGCGCGGCGGTTCGCGGCGCGGATCGACGACCCCCTGCGGCAGTGGAAGCTCAGCCCCATGGACATCAAGTCCTGGAAGCGCTGGTACGACTACTCCAAGGCGAGGGACCAGATGCTGGCCGCGACGGACACGCCCTTCGCGCCCTGGCACATCCTGCGGTCCGACAACAAGAAGAAGGCGCGGCTCAACTGCATCCGCTTCCTGCTGGAGAAGATTCCGTACGAGAAGGTGAAGCGCGCCAAGGTGAAGCTGCCCCCGCGCTCCAAGCATGGTGAGTACGACGACGGCGCTTCGCTCAAGGGGCGGAACTTCATCCCCGAGCGGTACTGAGCGCCGTGACGAGCTGTGCCCTCGTCACGGCGCGGCGCTGCCCTGCTCGCTACTGACCCAGCACGACGCGGAAGATCCGCTCGTTGCTGTTGTCGGGGATGCTGTCCTTGTCACCCTGGTTGGTGGTGGTCATCCAGAGGTTGCCGTCCGGAGTCGGCTCCACGGTGCGCAGCCGGCCGTAGGTGCCGACGAAGAACTGCTGCACGTTGGTCAGGTTGGTGCCGCTGATGACCTCGCGGTAGAGGCGCGTGCCGCGGGCGCAGGCCACGTAGAGGACGTCGCGCACCACCGCGATGCCGGAGCACGAACCGTCCGCCGTGGAGTAGGTCTGCTTCGGCGCGATGTACCCGGCCGTCGCGCAGCCCGAACCGCCCTGGGACACCGTGCCCTCGCAGTTGGGCCAGCCGTAGTTGCCGCCCTTCTGGATGAGGTTGGTCTCGTCCATCACGGAGTTGCCGAACTCCTGCTCCCACAGCCGGCCCTGCGAGTCGAACGCCAGGCCCTGCGGGTTGCGGTGGCCGTAGCTCCACACATGGTTGCCGAAGGGGTTGTCGGACGGGACGGTGCCGTCCGCGTTGAGGCGCAGCACCTTGCCGGCCAGGTTGTTGATGTCCTGCGCGTAGGCGCCGTTCTGGGCATCACCCGTGGACGCGTAGAGCTTCCCGTCCGGGCCAAAGCGCAGCCGCCCGCCGTTGTGGAACTTGTTGCGGCCAATGCCCTGGAGCAGCACCTGGAGCGACGCGGTGTTGAGGGCGCCGTTCTCATACCGCAGCCGCACGATGCGGTTGTCGGTGGGGGAGGTGTGCATCACGTACAGCCAGCGGTCGGTGGAGAAGTTGGGGGAAAGCGCCAGCCCCATCAGGCCGCCCTCGCCGTCGGTGCTCTGCACGTTGGGGACGGTGCCCACGGACGTCTTCTGTCCCGTCGCCGGGTCCAGGCGAACGATGTTCTGCGCGTCGCGGCGGCCGTAGAGCACCGTGCCGTCCGGCAGGTTCACCAGGCCCCACGGGATGTCCGTGTCGGTGGCGACCTGGATGACGGAGCAGACGGCGTTCGCGCAGGCCTGACCGGTGGTGACCGTCACGGACGCGCTCTGGGCGGACGCGTTGGCCTGGGCGTCGCGGGCGAGCACGGCATAGGTGTAGGCCGTGTTCGCGGACAGGCCACTGTCGACGAAGGTCGTCCCCGGCGGAGAGCCGGCCACCGAGCCAATCTGCACGCCTCCCCGGAACACGTCATACGCGCGCACGCCCACGTTGTCGGTGGACGCGGTCCAGTTCACCGTCACGCTGGTGCCGGACGCGGTGGCGGTGACGCCGGTGGGGATGCTGGGGGCCTGGGTGTCCGCCTGGCATTGCGGCGGGGTGATGGAGAGCGTGGTGCTGCCCTGGGAGACATTGCCCACCGCGTCCCGCGCATTCACATACAGGCCCCAGGTCACGCCGGGCACCACGGTCAGCCCGGTGGACACCGTGGCGCCGGAGACGGACTTCATCAGCTGGCCGTCATGGTAGACGTCGTAGAAGGCGACGCCCTGGTTGTCCGTGGACGGCGACCAGGACAGCGTGGCCGAGTTGCACGTCACGTTGGACAGCGCGAGCCCCGTGGGCACGGTGGGCGCCTGGGTGTCGGCCGGGAACGACCACTGCTGGTTCGTCTGGGCATTGCAGGTCCAGACAATGACCTTCGAGCTGTTGGCGGTGGCCTGACCGGACACGTCGAGGCACAGCGAGGTCGCCGTGTGGATCACCGCGCCGGCGGTGTTGCGGACCCACCGCTGATTCGCCGTTCCATTGCAGGCGGCGATGACGGCCCGGGCCCCGGAGCTGGCGGTCTCCGGCTGGACGCACCACGAGCCACCGAACGCGCGAAGCTCGCCTTCCGGCGTGAAGAGGAACCGCTGGTTGTCCTGGCTGTGGCAGTCATAGATGTGGAGCTCCTGCCCCGCGGTCTGACTGTTCTGCGCCACGTCGAGGCAGCGGCCGGACTGCGTGCTGACGAGCCGCGAGCCGGCGACCACCGCGGCGGTCTGTGTCTGGAGTCCGGGGTCGTTCTCCGGCTTTTCTCCACAAGCAGTGACGGTGACCAGGACTCCGGCCAGAAGGTGACGAGCATTCATTGAGGCGCTCCTTTGCATTCCGCCTCTTTCACGGAATCCATGAAAGGCCTCAAGTGAACTCTCTGGCACGCGTCGGCTGATGTTGAGCGGCTATCAACACGCCCCCAGGTTCAATTGCCTGCCGTCGAAGCCGCTCTCACCGCCTCCGCTCTCTCGAGCCGCTCCGCGCGGAACCGGCGCAGGCGGCGGTTGCTGAGGGTCAACCCGTTGATTCCTCCGGAGGTCGCCCGCGTGAACGTGACCGTGCCGAGCGAGCCGACGAAGTGGTCATCGCCGATCGCATCCAGCACCACCTCGTCCCGGCGGGGCCAGCGGATGGCCAGCTTCCCGTCCATGACGCGCACCGTGAAGGTCATGTCGACCTCCTCGCTGCGGTAGTGCCCCGCGAACGTCGCCAACGCCGTGGCCGTGGGCTTCGGCTCGGTCACGCGGAGGAAGGGTCTCGTCGTCGGCCAGAAGTCCCGGATGCTCAGCTCGCGCGGGCCCGAGAAGCGCCAGACATGCGTCGACTCGCCTGGACGGAACGCGCCATCGCCCATGGGCACGAAGGGCTTGGGCACGCCCACCTGGCGCAGCGCTCCGTCCTTGAACTCCAGGCGCACCACTTCATCCGTCAGGGGGCTCCAGTAGTCGCCGGCCAGTGCCGACACCTCCGTCTCCGCCATCTTCACCGCGGGCGGCACTTCGTCCTTCATGTGCGCCCCCAGGTATACGTCGGCGACCTTCCGTGCGAGCTCCCCCGCGTCGATGGTGCCGCTGTTGCAGAGCGTGACGATGGCGACCCGCTGCGCTGGAAAGAGGAGGGACTCCGTGCGGTAGCCGCCGTCCATGCCGTCGTGGCTCACCATGTCCAGGCCGCGATACCCCGCCAACCGGAGGCCGCCGCCCTGCTGCATCCACCGAGGGTGGGAGACCTGGGATGGCGTGTGCCAAATAACGGCTGGAGACTTTTCCACCTGCCCAGCATTGCAGAAGGAGAGCTCCTATTTGCAGCCCCCGCACCTTCTATATGGCACGAGCCCAATACCTCTATTGAAGTAACCAACTGGTGCGCGATGACAGAGGCAGGTCACTGGAGCTACGGCTCGGGGGGCACCTACGGCCGAAGAACGAAGCGGGACAGAGGCGATGGGGCGTATGGGAAGACGGGTAAGACAGCACCCATGGCGCGCGAAACGCCCCTCAATGCTAGTTTGCGGGCTCGACCACTGCTTTTGCCGAGAAGGAAAACATGCACATTCAACACGTGGAAATCGGTAATTTCCGAAAGCTCCAGGCGGTTCGAATCGATTTCTCCGAGGAAACGACAGTGTTCGTGGGCGCAAATAACAGTGGAAAGACGTCCGCTATGGTGGCTCTTCGCCACTTCCTTGTTGATCGAACAGAGTTTTCCGTTAATGATTTTACGCTGTCGCACTGGACGCTCCTTGATGCTGCCGCAGCTGCTTGGGAGAAGCCTGTCCCCGGCGTCAATGAGCAAGCGTTCGACTGGGGATTAGTTCTGCCGCACTTGGATGTTTGGCTGAACGTGCCAGCGGATGAACTTCATTACGTCCAGAAGATTCTCCCTACGCTCGACTGGGCAGGCGAACACATTGGTGTCCGCTTGCGCTATGAGCCCAAGGATGTGCAAGCACTTAAGCAGGAGTATCTTGCGGGCAGGCTCGCTGCCGCAGCGGTAATGGACGCTGTGCCGCTGGCCGATGAAGCAGTTGCCGCAGGAAGTGTCGAAACGCCTGTGGAAAGGTTTGCGTTGTGGCCGAAGTCAATGATGGATTTCCTTGCACGCCGACTGCGAGCTTGCTTCGAGGTCCGTGCGTACCTACTTGATCCTGCGAAACTTGTCGCACCAAAGGACGGTTTGGCTTCGCCGCAATTACTCCCAGAGGGAAGTGCGCCGATCGATGGCGACCCATTTAAGAATCTCATTCGGATTGATGAGATCAATGCGCAGCGCGGATTTGGGTTCGTCAATTCCTCGCTGCGCGGAGATGATACGAACTCGGATGGAGGCTCGCGGGGCGGGACAAAGCTATCCAGTCAGCTCCGAGCGTACTACTCACAGCACCTTGATCCATTCGATCAACCAGAGCCCAAAGATTTGGATGCGCTGAAGGCGCTTCATGTCGCCCAGTCCGCATTTGGTAAGCGGCTGGCCACGTGCTTTTCGGAGGCTCTGAAAGAACTTGAGGATATCGGCTACCCAGGTGTCACAGATCCGAAGCTCACAATTGCTGCGCAAGTAAGGCCCGTCGATGGCCTAAATCATGCCTCTGCGATCCAGTATGAAGTGCCAACGCATCTTGATGGAGGGAATGGCTATGTGCATCGATTGCCTGAAGACTCGAACGGCCTAGGATATCAGAATCTGGTGTCCATAATCTTCGCGCTGATGGGGTTTCGCGATAAGTGGGTGAGAGTGGGAAAGGCCTCCAAGTCGCCGGAGACCAATAGTGCCTTTATCCCCCCACTGCACCTTGTGCTTATTGAAGAGCCTGAAGCACACCTGCATGCACAAGTTCAGCAGGTTTTTATTAAGCAAGCCTATGCAGTGCTGCGTAAGCATGACAAGCTTAAGGGGTCGAAGGATCATCGCACGCAGCTTGTTGTTAGTACGCATTCGAGCCATGTCGCTCATGAAGCAGATTTCGCTTCTTTGCGCTATTTTCGTCGGCTTCCTGTAAAGGCAGTTTCAGGTTCGATTCCTGTTTCGTGCGTTGTTAATCTTTCGGAGGTCTTTGGAACGAAGGGACAGACGGAGCGTTTCGTTAGGCGTTATCTTAAGGCTACGCACTGCGACCTGTTCTTCGCCGATGGAGCGGTACTAGTTGAGGGGCCGGCGGAACGCATCCTTGTTCCTCACTTCGTGCGCAAGCGCAAGCAGTACGAGTATCTGCGACGGTGTTACATCACTTGGCTTGAGATCGGTGGAAGCCACGCCCATCGATTGAAATCGCTCCTCGTTCATCTCGGCTTAAACACCCTGATTATCACGGACCTTGACGCGCAGGGGTCACAGGGGAAGGCAGTTCCGCCCGCACGGGGGGCAGGTCATACAGCACGAAATATGACCTTGAGGACGTGGATACCGAAGGACGCCTCGCTCGATGCTCTGCTTGATAAGAAGCCGGAGGAACTTGTCAGTTCGGACTCAAGCGGCTTCTCGATACGAGTTGCGTATCAGCAACCCGTTGAAATTGATTTCAAATCGGATAAGCCAGTTGAGGTGTTGGCGAATACGTTTGAAGATGCGCTGGTTTATGAAAATGTTGATTTGTTTAAGGTGATGGATGAGTCAGGCTTGGCGGGGCAGTTTCAGAAGGCGCTTGGCGATGCGAACAGTGTCGGCGAACTCGCTGAGAAATTGTCTTTGGCGCTAAAGAAAGGGGATAAAGCCGAGTTTGCGATGGACCTGCTCTGCAGCGATGAGATTGATGCGATTAAGGTCCCAGCCTATATTGACAACGGGTTGCTCTGGCTCTCTTCCCAACTTAAGCAGAAAGAGGATGGTATGGCTGGGAAGCCGCCTCCAGTCGGATCTGTTGCGGCGACGGGCGATGCTGTGAAGGATGTTGAGACTGCGCAGGTTGCCGCGTGAGTTCCACGACAGACAATGTTGATGCAGATGGAGCGGATGATCACGTTGACGACGAGATCGCAGGCTGCCTTAATCTTGATGCTCCGCGAAGTTTTTTCCTTTTTGCCGGCGCAGGCTCTGGAAAGACTCGGTCGCTCGTAACTGCACTGCATCACGTGCAGAAGAATCTAGGTGAACGCCTCAGAGTTAAGGGGCAGCGGGTGGGAGTGATTACGTTCACGAACGCCGCCTGTGATGAGATTAAACGACGGATTATGTTTGATTCTCTTGTGGATGTTCGGACAATTCATAGTTTTTCCTGGTCGCTTATCGAGGGGCTTAATCGAGATATTCGTAGCTGGTTGTATTCGGAGTTGAGGGGCGATATCGAGCAGTTAAATGCGGATGAGGTAAAAGGTAGGAAGGGGACGAAGGCTTCTGCGTCGCGACTGTCCAAGATTGAGTCGAAGACAAGACGCCTGAAGGAACTCCCCAATATTAAGTCATTCACTTATAGCCCCACAGGAGACAACCGAGGGCGCGATGCTTTGAATCACTCTGAGGTGTTGCAGCTTACTGCGCATTTTCTTCAAACGAAAAAGGCAATGCAGAGCATTCTTGCCTGCCGATATCCGATCTTGCTGATCGATGAGAGCCAGGACACAAATAAGAATCTGATTGATGCACTCTTTGCGGTCCAAGCCGCACTCAAAGAGAAGTTCGTTCTAGGCCTTCTCGGCGACATGATGCAGCGCATCTATAGCGATGGAAAAGAAGGACTCGGTCAGGATCTGCCGCAGGACTGGGCGACCCCAGGAAAAAAGCTCAACCATCGCTGCCCAAAACGCATCGTTGCTCTGATCAATAAAGTTCGCAGCACCACGGACAAGCAACATCAGGAGTCACGTGCTGGAGCCCCTGCTGGGCTCGTGCGTCTCTTTATTTTGCCAAACGATCAAATGAAGAAACCGAAGATCGAGAGTTCCATAGCTGCTCATATGTCGAATGTCACGGGGGATGAGCAATGGAACGAACCAAAAGCCATTAAGACGTTGATTCTTGAGCATCGCATGGCGGCCGCTCGCATGGGATTTCTTGAGGCCTTCTCTGCGCTATACGATGTAGATAGTTGGCGCACTAGTTTTCTCGAAGGAGCGCTGCCTGCATTTCGCTTCTTCTCTGAGCAGGTGCTGCCGCTTGTTAAGGCGAAGCGCAACGATGATCGCTTCGCTGTTGCACGTATCGTAAAGAGCTTTTCGCCAATTTTAGCACCAGCAGCATTGCAGCATTCCGAGGATAAGCAAAGGCACTTGCATCAGGCGAATGCCGCGATCGGCGCGCTCATGGCGCTTTGGGAGGGAGATGTAGATCCCACCTTGCTGGATATCCTGCAGTGTGTCGCTGGGCATAACTTGTTTGAGATACCCGATTCCCTGCGGGCCGATGCGTCCGGCGCCATAGAAAAGGCTGCCGCTAATGCAACAAAGGATGACGGTGAAAAGGACGCACAAGCTGAGATGGCCGGCGCTATCGAGAAGTTTCTGAGTGCTCCCTTTTCACAGATCGAACCCATGATCGAGTATCTCTCGGGTAGAGCTCACTTCGACACTCACCAGGGAGTCAAGGGGCTTGAGTTTGATCGAGTCATGGTGATTATGGATGATAGTGAGGCGGGTGGATTCATGTTTAAGTACGAAGATCTGTTCGGAGGAAAGCCTGCTGGCAATAGGACTGTTGAAGGCACCAGGCGCTTGTTTTATGTGACATCAAGTCGCGCAAAGGAGAGTCTCGCCCTTGTCGCCTATTCAGCTGCTCCGGAGCGAGTGCGGAAATTTGTGCTCGATGAAGGTTGGTTCAGTGCTGATGAGGTTGTTGTGGGTGAGTCAGGGCTGAGTACTCTTCATTCTGTTGGTGCCGCGAAATAGGTGGCGCTGGGGCGCGTCTGGTTTTTCAGACGGCGGAGGCATAGTCATGAATGACACCTGCCCCGGTGCGGACGCAGGGTAGGTAGCATTGAGCACACGTAGCGCTCGCCGCAGTAGCGAGCGATGCTGAACTTCGATCAGCAAATGCCTTGGCTGTTCCCCTCATTGAGGCTCTGCCACGGATGCGGCTCGCGGCGCCTCCGTCATCCCGAGTCTCTCCGCGCGGAACCGGCGCAGGCGGCGGCTGCTGATGGTCAGCCCGTCGATGCCGCCGGAGGCCGCCCGCGTGAACGTGACCGTGCCGAGCGAGCCGACGAAGTGGTCATCGCCGATCGCATCCAGCACCACCTCGTCCCGGCGGGGCCAGCGGATGGCCAGCTTCGCGTCCACGACGCGCACCGTGAAGGTCATGTCGACCTCCTCGCTGCGGTAGTGCCCCGCGAACGTCGCCAACGCCGTGGGCTTCGGCTCGGTCACGCGGATGAAGGGTCTCGTCGTCGGCCAGAAGTCCCGGATGCTCAGCTCGCGCGAGCCCGAGAAGCGCCAGACATGCGTCGACTCGCCTGGACGGAACGCGCCATCGCCCATGGGCACGAAGGCCTTGGGCACGCCCACCTGGCGCAGCGCTCCGTCCTTGAACTCCAGGCGCACCACTTCATCCGTCAGGGGGCTCCAGTAGTCGCCGGCCAGTGCCGACACCTCCGTCTCCGCCATCTTCACCGCGGGCGGCACTTCGTCCTTCATGTGCGCCCCCAGGTATACGTCGGCGACCTTCCGTGCGAGCTCCCCCGCGTCGATGGTGCCGCTGTTGCAGAGCGTGACGATGGCGACCCGCTGCGCTGGAAAGAGGAGGGACTCCGTGCGGTAGCCGCCGTCCATGCCGTCGTGGCTCACCATGTCCAGGCCGCGATACCCCGCCAACCGGAGGCCGCCGCCGTAGCCTGTCGCGGTGCCGTCGTTCAACCTGCCGGAGGTCCGCACCAACGCGACCAGCGCCTGCCCACCGATGCGTGCGTCGAGCAGGTTCTGCTCCCACTTCAGCAGGTCGCCAATCGTGGAGTACAGGTTGCTCGCGCCGTAATGGTCGGAATGGGAGTCGCTGAGTCGCCAGCCCCCGCCGTCGCGGGAGGTGTAGCCCCAGGCGCGCCGGGGAAAGAGCTCGGTGTGCTCCTCGCGGAAGCGGGTGTCGGTCATGCCGAGCGGCTTGAAGATGCGCTCGTCGGTGAAGGCTCGCAGCGACTGACCGGAGACGCGCTTCACCACGGACGCCAGCAACGTGTACGCGGCATTGCCATACAGGACCTCCGTGCCCGGTTCGAAGTTCACGCCGCGTTGCCGGCTCAGCGCCCAGAGGACGTCTGCTTCGGTGGACACGTCATCACCGCGCCAGCCCGCCAGGTTCAGCAACTGTCCCTGCTCACGCAAGCCGTTGGTGTGATGCATCAGGTGCGCGAGCGTGATGGTCTTTCCATACGCAGGCAGCTCCGGCACGTACTTGCGGATGTCGTCGTCCAGCGAGAGCTTGCCCTCCTGCGCCAGCATCCCAATCGAGAAGGCAGTGAACTGCTTGGAGATGGAGGCGATGGAGAAGACCGAACGCGGCGTGACCGCCGCGTCGTGCTCCAGGTCCGCCATGCCGTAGCCTCGCGCGTAGTCCAGCACGCCGTCGCGTGAGATGCCCACGGCGCAGCCGGGCTGGGTCTTGCTGCTCCACTGCGAGAAGAGGGCATCCACCTGCTTGTGGCGGCCCCTGGGCAGCGTGTCCGCGGCCAGGGCGGGGGCCCACGTGAGCGCGACGAACAGGAACGACGACACGAGCAGCTTGCGCGGCATGGAGCGATTCCAGGGCAGGAGGTGAACGGGGGCACCCTGCCTGTGCTGACGCCACGCTGGGGGAGTGTTCAGCCGGTGGGGACTGGCTCTCGGCGAACGGGCACATCCGTGCGGCGAACGGGCCGCACGGCCGAGGAGCATGCCCATCCATGCTCCCCGGCTGCGTCAACTCACGGGTGACAGGTCCTGTATTGCGCCACGGTGGAGGAGGTGCTTACCGAGCAATACAGTGACTTGCTGGACGTGTTTCCCCATTTGTCCTTGGCGGTGACGACGAACGGCAAGTCCGACTGGATGGAGCCGGTGCCCGGGATGTTCCACCACGCGGACCAGGGCGCCTGGGTGAGCGTGACGGAGAAGGTGGGTATCAGGACCTGCGCGAGGGTGATGGACTGGATGCCACGAGGGTCGCTCGCGGGCTCCGCGGAGATGAGGTAGGAGCGGCCCGAGCCATAGAGCGTGAGGTTGATGGTGGGTCCCGTGTTGTCCGCCGTCACCGTACGGGTCTCCGGCGAGCTGGAGACGCCGTTGATGTCCGTGCATTGGAACAGCAGCGAATAGTCACCGTCCGCGCGGCCCGTGGTGTCGACCACGAACTCATAGGGCGCGGTGGTGTCTGTCTGGGTGACGACGCCCCCCTCGCGCAGCTCCACGTGGTGCACGCCCTCCGTGTCCGTGCACTGCACGGTGAACTTCGGCTTCTTCGGCAGGGTGTCGTCCCGGGTGATGCCCGTGATGACCGGCGGGGTGAGGTCCTTGATGAACGCTGTCTGGAAGTTCGCCGTGTTGCCGCACGCGTCGCGAACGAGGGCCTGGAAGGTGTGCGTCCCCGCGGCCATCGCGTCCCCGAAGTCCAGCACGTAGGACGGGGTCGTGGGCTGCGCCACCAGCGTCCCGTCCACATACAGCGCATACGGATATTCGATGCCACAGCCATCCGCCGCGCCGACGGTCAGCCGCACCAGCGAGCCCGGCTGTGTCTTGGCGAAGCTCACCACCGGGGGCGTGGTGTCGAGCGGGGCCGCCCTGGACGTGGTGCCCTTGTTGCCGAAGGCGTCCGTCACCTCCACGGTGAGGTTGTGGGCCAGTGGATCCAGGGGCGTGTAGCTGGCCTGGTACGTCGTGGCTTCGTTCGTCCGCGTGGCGAAGACAAAGCCGTCCACCTTGAAGTCCACCCGCGCCACCGCGGAGATGTCCGTCACGGAGACATTCACCTGGAACGGCGACTCGGTCCCCGCCGCCACCGTCATCGTCACGATGGGCGGCGTGTTGTCCGCCTTCAAGGCGGCATGCTGGACGGCGGCGTTCATGTACGTGTCGTAGACCCGGATGAACACGTCATGGGTGCCATCCGTCCAGGTGGAGGTGTCCAGCTCCTGCTCGTACGGCGGCACGAAGATGCCGTACATGAACTGTCCGTCGGCGCCGAAGTCCACGGAGAGGATTCCGGAGGGGTCGCTCGGGGTGACGGAGTAGCGGGGCTGCTTCGGCGAACCGGAGCGGAGGAAGGAGAAGGTGGGCGCCTGCTTGTCCATCGCGACCGTCACCGTCTTCGTGGCCAGGTTCCCCCAGAAGTCCCATGCCTGCAGTTGGATGGAGTGATTGCCATGGGCCAGCGCGGCGCCCGGCAGGACCTGCGTGAACGTCCATCCGGACAGCGTCTTGATCTGCGCGCCTCCGTCCACCACCAGCCGCGGCGCGGTGGTGTACTGGTCCGGGATCTCGGCGTCGGTGATGGTGCCAGTGCATTCGATGTCCTGGTTCACCTGCCGGCAGCTCAGCGTCGTCTGCGGCGGCACCGAGTCCGGCGCGTAGCCGACGTTGACGGCCGCGAACGCGCGCGCCACGGTCTTCATCCGGTTGCCGTTCAGCACACCGTCCCGCGCGGTCGCCGCCGCGAGCGCCGCCTGGCGGGCCTGCAGGTAGTCCGAATCCAGCGGCATCAGCTGCACCGCCTGCCCCCAGATGCGCAGCGCTTCCGCGGGCCCCAGTCCGCTGAACCCCTGGGGCACCAGCCAGCAGTGCCACGGGCTTGAGGTCTGCGCGCTGCAACCATAGGCCAGCAGCAGGAACATCCGGCTCAGGGGGCCCCCGGAGTAGTGCTCGTCCGCCTGACCGATGGAGTCGAACCACTCCGGATACAGGGGCGCCAGGAGGCTGCGGGACGTGGTGCCCGTCTCCTCGCCCATGGTGAGGTTCGAGGGCTTCACCGCCACCCCATCGATGTTCGTCGACGTCGACGACACCCGCTTCGCATCGCGCAGCAGCTCGGTGACGAAACCGAAGATGTCCCCCGTGCCCTCGTTCAGCCCGGCCCGCTCCGAATGCTCCGTTGGGACATCCGAGGGGTCGCCCGCCAGCTCCCGGCCGAAGAAGTCATGGGCCATCTCGTGGGCCACGATGTCCGTGGTCGTGAGCGAGGTCTTGGCGTTTTCGCTGAGGGAGCGGTAGCCGAACCGGAGCGTCGGATTGCGCAGTCCGGGGAGATAGTAGGCGTTCTCTGCGTTGGCGTGCACCTGGACGTCGAAGGGTGTGCCGTCCCCCGTCGGGCCCGCGCGCCCCAGGAAGGTCTCGTAGACGGACCACGCCAGGCCCACGGCGTGGTAGGCGTCCACCGCCGCGGTCTCCCCGTTGGTTCCGAGCGTGCCTCCTCCGCTGTAGCGGAGCCCGTCACCGAGGATCAGGTCCGGGGTGTAATAGAGCTGCCAGGTGCCGCCCCGCCCCTGCGGGACAAAGGCGTAATAGTCATTGTTGTACACGTCCCGCAGCCGGGTGGCCCCGCCAAAGGTTTCGGAGAACACGGACATGTTGACCGCCCCCGCGAAGTAACCCGTGCCCCGGGCCTTCTTGAACGTCCCCTGCACGCCCGTGTGTTCGAGCGGATCCAGGCGCAGCACCTCTCCGCTGCGTGCATCCACCTGCGCGCTCCAGCGCCTCGACACGTCCCCGTCCGCGCCGAGCTTGAGCAGGTAGATGAGCCGGAGGCCCGTCACCACCCGCTCGAAGTCCTCGGCGTTCCGGGGACCGGCGAAGCGCGGGGCGGCCACGTCCTTCCGGAGTTGGCGCACCTCCGTGGGCAGGAGCACGAGCTGCGCGGACTCCACCTTCGCGGAGGCGTCCTTCAGGGCCGCGAGCGCGGCGTCCCGGGCCTGGGCCTCGGTGAGCCGGGCCTTCGTCTCCACGGTCCCCGTGGGCTGGAACCGGGCGTTGGAGAAGAAGGTCTGGCCCAGCGCTGACTTCGCTTCCAGGCCCCAGACCGGCACGCCCCGGAAGTGGAGCGTCTGCCGCACCCCCTTCGCATCCGGTATCAGTGAGACATCCCGGAGGTCGAAGCCGCGCTCCGCGACCAGTTGCTCGGCCCGCGTCCGGGCCTGGGCCTGCGCGGGCTCCGGAGCGTCTTCCGACGATGTGGGACCACAACTGAGACACAACAAAACAAGGCTGCCCCGCAGCCAGGAACGCATTTGCATGGAACTCCCCCTCTGCTGGACTCGTGAAGACATCCAACACCTGTGATTGCATGAATTGCTGCTTTCATGCAATCCCACCCATGGCGAGGGGGGACCTGGCTACTTCTTGGCGCCGCGACCCTTGAATACCTTCTGACCCAGGGTGAAGAGCACCACCAGCAGGGCGCCGGCGCCCAGTCCCACCGCGGCGTTGAGCAGCATGGGGGTGAGCCCTCCCAGGACGCTGCCCACGCCCGGGACGCGCCCGGCCCAGGCGGTGAGGGACTCCTCCGCGTGGTGCAGGCCGGAGATGCCGTGCACGAGGATGCCGCCGCCCACCAGGAACATGGCCGCGGTGCCCGCCACGGAGAGGAACTTCATCAGCCACGGCGCCGCGCGGAGGATTCCCCTGCCCAGGCCCTGCGCGAAGCCACTGCCCTTGCGGCTGAGGTACAGGCCCGCGTCGTCCAGCTTCACGATGCCCGCCACCAGCCCGTACACGCCCACCGTCATGATGAGGGCAATGCCCACCATCACCGAGACGCGGGTGGCGAAGTCCGCCGTCGCCACGGTGCCCAGCGTGATGGCGATGATCTCCGCGGAGAGGATGAAGTCCGTGCGCACCGCGCCCTTGATCTTGTCCTTCTCCAGGGCCACCCGGTCCAGGTTCGGGTCCTCCAGCGTCTTGCGTAGCTCGGCGTTGTGCGCCTCGTCCTCTTCCTTGCCGTGCAGGAGCTTGTGCGCCAGCTTCTCCGCGCCCTCGAAGCAGAGGAAGGCGCCGCCCACCATCAGGAGCGGCGTCACCAGCCAGGGCGCCAGCGCGCTGATGGCCAGCGCGGCCGGCACCAGGATGGCCTTGTTGACCAGCGAGCCCTTCGCCACCGCCCACACCACGGGCAGCTCGCGGTCCGCGTTCACGCCCGTCACCTGCTGCGCGTTGAGTGCCAGGTCGTCTCCCAGCACACCCGCCGTCTTCTTCGCCGCCACCTTCGTCAGGATGGAGACGTCATCCAGGATGGTGGCGATGTCGTCGATGAGCGCAATCAGGCTGCTGCCTGCCATGGATGTCTTCCGGGCTGGGGGGTGGGGACGTCACCCTGCTTCCGCGCGGATTAGCACAGCTGGACGAGCCGTGCTCCAGCGACGGCGGGTCACCCTCCCGGGTTCAGCTCCCACGGCAACACCGCGGTGAAGGTGGCGCCGCCGCCCTTCGTGGGCTCCAGGTGGATGCTCCCTCCGTGGGCCTCCGCGATGTGGCGGGCCATCCACAGCCCCAGCCCGAAGCCGCCGTGGTGCTGGGTAGGGACGGCGCGCTCGAAGCGCCCGAAGACGCGCTCCTGGTCCTCCGGCCCGATGCCCGCGCCATGGTCCCGCACCGCCAGGCTCACCCGGCCCTCCGCGCGCGCCACGGTGACCTCCACGGGCTTGCCCGCCCCGAACTTGAGGGCGTTGTCCACGAGGCTGTCCAGGAGCTGCTCCAGCCTCGCGCCGTCATAGCTCCCCACCACCGGCAGGGGCGCCTCCAGGGTGAGGACGCAGTCCGCGCGCAGGGCCTTCTCCCGCGACCGCGCCACGACCGTGGCCGCGAGCTCCGCCAGGTCGACCTCCCGGCGTGAGAGGTCCAGCGGTCCGGTGACGAACTCCGACACGTCGACCAGCTGCTCCACCAGGCGCGCCAGGCGCTGGAGGTGCCTCTGCGTCGTCCGCGCCTTGAGCCGCGTGGCTTCCAGGTTCGCGTCCGGAGCCTCGCTGTCCAGGCCTCGCACCAGGGACTGGATGCTGAGCGACAGGGCGCTCACGGGCGTGCGCAGCTCGTGGCTGGCGAGCCGCAGGAAGTCGTCCCGCGTCCGCACGGACTCGCGCAGCGAATCCTTCTCCACCTCGTTGCGGACCACCTCCCGGCGCACGCGAGCCATGTCCAGCTGGGTGCGCACCCGCACCAGCAGCTCGCGCGCGGAGAAGGGCTTCACCAGGTAGTCATCCGCGCCACTTCGCAGGCCCTCCACCGTGGCCTCGTCGCCCGCCCGCGCGGACAGCAGGATGATGGGGATGGCGCGCGTGCGTTCGTCGGCGCGCAGCTCCCGCACCAGGCCAAAGCCATCCAGCACCGGCATCATCACGTCGGAGAGGATGAGGTCCGGCGGCCGGACGCGCGCCTGCTCCAGCGCCTCCTGCCCGTTCCTGGCGGCCTCCACGTGCGGGAAGACGTGCTTGAGCAGACCCGTGACGTAGGCGCGCAGGTCGGCGTTGTCGTCCACCAGGAGGATGCGGGACCGCGCCAGCTCCGCGGAGACCTCTGGCGAGAGCGACGCGGCCGCGGGCGGCGACTCGATGTCCGTGGCGCTGACGTCCATGGACCAGCGGCGCGCCTCCTCCACGAAGGGGATGGCGCCCGTGGGGACCGGCCCTGGCCGGAAGGTGCGCTCGACGCGCTCCGGGGGCAGGTGGTCCGTCCCCCGCGGCAGCCGCAGGGTGAAGGTGGTGCCCCTTCCCAGCTGGCTCGTCACCGCGACGCTGCCTCCATGCAGCTTCATCAGCTCCTGCACCAGCGCGAGTCCGATGCCCGTCCCCTCGTGGCTGCGGCCCTGGGTGACGCGGACGCGGTAGAAGCGCTCGAAGACGCGCGGGAGCTCTTCCTCGGGGATGCCCACCCCCGTGTCCTCCACGCGAAGGACGGCCTGCGCGTCCTCCCACTGAAGGCGCACGCGGATCTCCCCGTGGTAGGTGTATTTCACCGCGTTGGAGATGAGGTTGAGGACAACCTTCTCCCACATCTCGGGGTCGACGTAGAGCGGCTCGGGCAGGGGCGGACAGTCCACCACCAGCCGCAGGCCCGCGCTCTCCACCGCGGACTGGAAGGCGCTCGCGAGGTTCGTGGTGAAGACAGACAGGTCCACGGGCACGTAGCGGGCCTGGGCCCTTCCCGCCTCCATCCGGGAGAAGTCGAGCAGGGTGTTGACCATCTTGTAGAGCCGCAAGGCATTGCGGCGCACCAGCTCCAGCGGCTCTCCCTCCAACGACTTCGGCGTCCTCGCCAGCGCGTCCTCGATGGGGCCGAGGATGAGCGTGAGCGGTGTCCGGAACTCGTGGCTGACATTGCTGAAGAACGCTGTCTTGGCCGCGTCCAGCCGGGCCAGCTCCTCCGCCCGCTGCTTCTCCTGCTCATAGGCGCGGGCGCTGGCGATGCTGGCGCTGAGCTGCCGCGCCAGCAGCTGCAGGAAGCCGCGGTACTCGTCGTCCAGCGCGCGCAGGGGGCTCAGGCCGGCCACGAGCACCGCCGTGGTCTCCGTCTCCACGCCCATGGACACCGGGAGGACGAGCGCTCGCGTCGTGGGCTCGGGCCAGGGCCCGCCGGGAAGGGGCCCGAAGCGCTGGAGCAGGTCCTCGAGCAGGACCTCCTGCCCCCACTGCGTGACGCTCGCGAGCGGCCAGGAGGACGTGTCGTCCAGCGCCAATGCGACAGGAGAGGCAGCCCCATCACGCTCCAGGCCCGCGCAGCTGACCAGGCGTGCCTGCTCCGCCTTGACGACATAGAGCAGCGCGAAGGGCACGTCGTACGCCGCCTGCGACAGCACCCCCTCCAGCGAGCGGAAGATGTCCTCGACCTTCTTGTCCAATGCCATCCGGATGGACAGCTCCCGGAGGATTCCCAGCCGGCGGTCACCCACCACCTGCCGGGTCGTCTCACTCGCGATGGCGAAGAGGCCGGCAATCTCTCCCGACTCGCCGATGGTCGGGTTGTAGGACCAGGTGAAGTAGGACTCCTCGCGCAGGCCCCCGGGGCGGCGCGCGAAGTTGACGTTCCCATCCTCGATGTAGATGGGTTCGCCCGTGTCCTGGGCGCGCTTCATCAGCGGCCCCAGCTGCGCCCACTCCTCGACGAGCGCCTCGTTTCCGCGCGCGCCCAGCGTCAGGGGATGCTTCGCCCCCAGGATGGGCCGGAACGGGTCGTTGTAGAGCATGCGCAGCTCGGGACCCCAGAAGAGGATGATGGGGTAGGGCGAGCGCAGCATGGTGCTGACGGAGGTCCGCAGGGACTGGGGCCAGTGCTCGAGCGGGCCGAGCGAATTGCTGGACCAGTCATGGGCCCGCATCAGGGCGCCCATCTCGCCGCCGTGCTGGATGAAGGCCTCCTCCCGGCCCTCGCGGTGAGGGGTGTCCTTCACCTCGGAGTCGCTGGGAGCTGGCGCGCGCGAGTAGGTCGAGGAACTCATCGAGCGCGTTCGTTATCACACGGCTCCGTGGCCGGGCGGAGCGTGTGGGAGGAAGGTTGACCCCTCGACGCAGGCCTTGGAGGGCAGGCGGCCGGCCATCCCGAGGGCGGCTACGTCCGGGAATTGCCCCGGCGGGCGGCGTCGACGCTCCAGATGCCGGAGCCGTGCGCGGCGATGTAGAAGAAAACGAAGCAGTAGAGCGCCGCGAGCTCGCCCTTGTTCAGCATGGGGTTGAGATTGCCCCCATTGGGGATGACGTGCCCCATGAAGAAGGCGAACGCCATGGTGCCGCTGGAGATGAACGCCGCGGGCCCGGCGAACAGCCCGAGCGCCACGAGCAGGCCGCCCAGGAACTCGATGCCTCCCGCGCCGTAGACGATGAAGGGCGGTGCTCCGGCGGGCATTCCGCCGAACATGCCGAAGACCTTCTGCATGCCGTGCAGCATGAACATCAGCCCCGCGGCGATGCGGAGCAGTGCGTAGATGCGTTCAGCGTGGGGCCGCAGGAATCCCATGGTGTTCTCCAAGCGTGTGCCGGGGGATGGAAGGTCCCGGCACGCGCCCGTGAACCATAATGGCGGGCCCGTGTCCACGCCGCGCACGGGCCCGGGGCGTCACTTGCTGCTCTGGACCACGGTCTCGTCGACGACGGTGAACGAGTCCACCGAGCCCGTCATCCCGATGTGCGTGAAGGCGCTGTAGGGATAGGCGCCGTCATCGAGCTGCTCCACGAACTCGATTTCATCGCCCATCACCTGCTTGCCGTCCTCCAGGGTCACCGTGAACGGGCCTTCCTGGAAGCGCACGCGCCAGATGCAGGCACCCACGCGGCCCGCGCCCGTGGTCACGCCGAACCCCTCCACGCCGAAGTACATGTCCGGGTGACGCTGGCGGTCCATGTACGCCCAGAGCTCCACGCTGCTCCACCGCCACCAGTTGTGCGGCAGCATCATGGCCGTCGGCTCGCCCTGGTAGCGCACGTTGACGACGTAGGCGGAGCCGCCGGGGCTCCCCGTGAACGTAGGCAGCATCCGCATCCCGGCTTCGGGGTTGCTCGGATCCGGGGCCAGCGACAGCGTGCTGATGACCTGGTCCTCGTTCCGGCCGAAGTACTGCACGCCTTCGTGGCTGGCGCCGAAGTCCACGATGGACCGCTGCCGCCAGCTCTCGGCGCGACCCATGAGCCCCACGACGCCGTCCTGGCCCAGCTTGTTCAAGCCGGTGACCACCAGGCCCTTGTCGGTGGACTCCACCTTCGCGTTGCCCGTGGCGCAGTGGGTGATGCCATCGAAACGCTTCACACAGTCCTGCGAGGCCGCCATGACCTCCTGCGACGTGGAGGCGGCCTTGGCCTCCTCCTGTGTGGGCTCTCCCTGGCAGCCCGCGAACACTCCCATCAACGTGGCCGTCAGGAGCCGGCCCATGAACATGCCTGCGCGCGTCATTGACATCCATTCCTCCTCGGGGTGGACAGCGGAGGCCAGATGTCTGCAATGGACAGACCACCGTGCCCAACCGAGACAGTCACTCGGATGGCAATGATTGCCGTGCGGAGGCTGTGACTGTTCAGGTCACAGGAAAGCTTGTTTTGTGGCGTTTGCGGTTATTTCCGACGCGTCCCGTCACGATTGACGCCCAGCTGGTTTCGCGCCGCGTCGATGGTTTCGAGCAACGCGATGCTGCGTTCGAGCGGATGCAGCGGTGACTCGGTGCGGCCTTCGGCGATGTGCAGCGCGACCGCGGCCGCCTGCCAGGCGAGACCCTCGCTGCCGTGGATGCCGGACGGGTCGGTCCAGCGCAGCCGCTGGTCCGACCTGGCGGCCTTCAGCGTGAAGCCGCCGGGGGTGAAGAAGCGCGAGTCGATCTGGAGGCGCGCGTGCGTCCCCGCGATGACGGCCTCCTGGGGTGTCTCCGCGAAGAGGGTGGTGTGCAGCAGCGCCTGCGCGCCCGTGGGGTAGGTGAGGACGAGGGCCGCCTGTCCGTCCACGCCTGTCTGGGTGAGGGTGCCCGTGGCGTGGATGTGCGGCGGTGGGCCGAGCACGAGGTGCGCGAGCCAGATGGGATAGATGCCGATGTCCAGCAGTGCGCCACCGCCGAGCGCGGGGTTGAAGACGCGGCCTTCGGGGTCGAAGTCGAAGCAGCCTCCGAAGTCCGCCATGACGAGCCGGAGGTCGCCGAGCACGCCGTCGTGCAGCAGCCGTTCGATGAGCAGGGTTTGTGGGAGGAAGCGCGACCACAGGGCCTCCATGGCGAAGACGCCCGCGGCGCGAGCGGCCCGGGCGATGTCGCGGGCCTCGGAGGCGTCGAGCGCGAGTGGCTTCTCCACGAGGACGTGCTTGCCGGCGGCGATGGCGAGCAATGCCTGTCGCTTGTGTTCGCTGTGGGGAGACGCGACGTAGACGATGTCGACGTCGGGGTCGGCGACGAGCTGCTCGTAGGACTCGTGGACGCGAGGGACGCCGTACTGCGCGGCGAAGCGCCCGGCGCGCTCGGGGTCACGCGAGGCCACCGCGTGGACGCGCTGGTCGGTGTGCCGGTGCAGGGCCCAGACGAAGCCCCCGGCGATCCGCCCCGGCGCGAGCACGCCCCAGCGCAGCACGCGCCCTCCGCGCAAGGGGATGGGTTCGACGTGGGGGAGGGTGGAGGGGAAGGCGCTCACGGACCCAACTCTAGCCGCGGGACGCCGGAGGCGGATGGAGTAGGGTGCGCGTCCGATGTCGCTCCCGCTCGTGCATATCTACTGCGATGGCGCCTGTTCGCCGAACCCCGGCCTGGGAGGCTGGGGCGCCATCCTCATCGCCACTGAACGCCAGGGCTACCGCAAGGAGCTCCAGGGCTCGGAGGCGGACTCCACCAACAACCGGATGGAGTTGACCGCGGCGCTCGTCGCGCTGAAGGCCCTGAAGATGCCGTGCCGCGTCCAGGTGTTCACCGACTCGAAGTACGTGTGCAACGCCTTCGCGGAGAAGTGGCTGGACACGTGGCAGGGCAATGGCTGGCGCACGTCGGGCAAGAAGGCCGTGTCCAACGCGGACCTGTGGCGCGAGCTGCTGGAAGCCGTCCGCGTTCATCAGGTGACGTGGCACTGGGTGCGGGGCCACTCGGATGACGTGGAGAACAACCGCGCGGATGCGCTGGCCGTGGCGGCCCGGCTGGAGCTGGCGGCGCGGCTCGGACGGTAGGGGGCTACACGCGTCGGCGCAGGGGCTCCCGCGCGGAGAGCCACTTCGCGGGAATGGATGACCGCCCCGCGCTCAGGGCGACGATTCCCCCCGCCATGGCGCAGGTGGTGTCCCGGTCGCCGAAGCCCGCCACGGTGCACCAGAGGGCCTCCTCGAACGAGTCGAGGTGCCTTGCCGCGCACCACACAGCGAAGGGCACGGTGTCCTCGGCGAGCACCTTCTGGCCGCTGCCCAGCGTGCGCGCCGCCGAGGAGGGGCTGGTGTCCCGCGGCCACGCCCGCGCCTTCTCCAGTCCCTGGCGCGTGGCTCCGGCGGGCGTGCAGTCCAGCACCGTGTCGAAGAGCTCCATCGCGGAGCCGCGCGTCTGGGGCCACTGGCAGGCCCACGCGGCGGCGACCGCGATGGCGATGGCACCCGCCTGTCCCTCCGGATGCATGTGCGTCACCTCCGCGGACGCGCGCGCTTCCGCTACCACCCGGCTCATGTCTCCCGCGAAGTACGCCCCCAGGGGCGCCACGCGCATGGCCGCGCCGTTGCCCATGGAGCCCTGGCCCTCGAAGACCTCCGAGGAAACTTCACGCCACGGCAGCCCGAGCCCCAGCTTCCACAGGATGTCGTGCGCGGTCCCTCCATAGCCGCGGTTCTTGTCGCGGCGGTAGCGCTTCGCGAAGAGGAGTGCGAGCGCGTCCGGGTCGATGTGGCCGTGGTCCTCCAGCACCTGGACAACGGAAAGCGTCATCTCCGTGTCGTCGGTGTAGCCCCAGGGTGCTCGCGGAAGGAGCCGCTGCTCCACCCAGGGCTGCACGAGCTCGTGCGGGCCGAAGAACCGCTCGCCAAAGGCATCTCCCACGGACACGCCGTCCAGCGAGACGAGTGCACGGGTCATCCGTGCGGTGGTCTGTTCATTCCGGGCGTCGCTCATCGCAGTGCAGCAATGATAGTGCATTCGGCAGGGCGGCGCCTTCCACCGTGTTGTCGAAGATGCACCACACCCGGCGACCGGCCTGCTCGTGGCCGGCAATCTCCACGGCCAGTGCCTCCAGGTACGCCTGGGAATATTCGGAGTAATACATCTTCGGCGAGCCGTGCAGCCGGTAGTAGACGACCTCCGCGTCGGGGGGCTGGGGCGCGCTCACCGCGGGCGGATCCGCTCTCACGTAACGGATGCGTGCGTCGTCCAGCACCTGCCGGGCCTCATCCGTGAACCAGGTCCGGTGCCGGGGCTCGCACACGACGTCCACCGCGGTCCGCTCCCGCAGGGACTGGAAGAACGCGCGGGCGGTTTCACGCTCGTGCTGGAGGCTGGGAGGCAGCTGCACCAACAGGCATCCCAGTTTGGCTTCCAGGTGGCCCGCCTCGCCCAGGAAGCGCTCCAGCGGCTCGCGTGCGTCGCGCAGGCGCAGTTCATGGGTGATGACCTTGGGGACCTTCACCGCGAAGCGGAACGTCTCTGGAACGCTGTCGCGCCAGCGGGCGTAGGTGCCGGGCCGGTGCGGCCGGTAGAAGGAGGAGTTGATTTCCACCGCTGGCAGGACGCGCGCGTAGCGCTCCAGGTGGGTTCCCGTCGTGGGGAAGTGTTCACCCACCGCGCTCGACAGGCTCCAGCCGGCACAGCCGACCCGGCAGCGCTCGTGAGAGGGGTTCGAAGGTCCGTGTCGCACCAGGAGAAGCCAGGCACGGGCCGGCACGATGCTCACCCTCACCCGCGCCAGAAGCGGCGCACCTGGGCGTCCGTGCGTTCCTGTTCAGCGAAGCGGACGAGGAGCGGCTCGGACATGGTTTCCGGCACGCGCAGCTGGGCGAGCATCGCGCGGACCTCGAACTTGCGCGTGAGGCCGAGCAGGGCCTCGCGCTCGGGCTGGGTGAGGCCGGGGTGCCAGCAGTCCGCGATGAGCACCACGCGGCGCTCGGTGCCCCGGTTCCAGGTCTCGTGCTCGAAGGAGTCGTGGAAGGTGAGCACGCGGCCCGGCTGCCAGTGCCGCGATTCCGAGCCCACGCGGATGCCGCAGCCCTCCGGCACCTTGATCCCCAGGTGCAGACGCATCCGGAAGCCGTCCCACGAGCAGTGCGGCGTCAGCGTGGTGCCGGGCGCGTGCGACGAGAACAGCACGTCCGCCAGCGGGAAGTCGGTGCACTCGCCGTCCAGTGACCGCACCGCGGCCGCCGTCTCCTCCATGGCGAGCTGGGGCCAGAAGAGACGGTCGGTGCGCTCGCCGCCGAAGTAGATGGGGTGCACGGACCAGTGGCCCGTGCCGACGATGCCGGAGTCGTAGTGCAGCAGGTCTGCGTTCTCCAGCCGCTCCATGTCTCGCGTCACCGCGGCCAGGCATCCCTCCAGCGCCTTCGCGGCCGGGGGCGGCGGGTCGCGCCACGGGTGCTCATCCAGTCCTGGGAACGGCGGGAAGATGGTGGGGGACTGGTCAGGCCTGGCGGGAGGCGCGGGCACCTGGCCCATGAGCATGTGCAGGTAGTGCTTCAGCCGCTCCAGCTCCGGCCCCGCGCCGAGGACCGCGTCGACGTAGCCGCCCTGCCGGGCCAGGTCGACGATGCGCTGGCGCACCTGCGCGGTGATTTCCTGCGGCGACGTCTGCGCGACCATGGTGCGTTGCCTCCGACTGGGGAGACGCAAGCCATAGCCCGGCGGCGAATGCAGCGTCCAGCGCGGCGGCTCCTGCGACAATGTCTCGCTGGAGTGCATGGACATCTCCGGACCCACGCTCGTGGACTGAGTGACGGCGGACCCATTCCAACGCCCCCGCGCGAGCGGACAGACTGTGCTCCTTCAAGTCCGAAGGGGGAGCTGTCCTTGAGTCTTTCGTCTGTCCGCCGTGCGCTGTTGCCGTGGGTGTTGCTCGTGTCCGCCTGCAAGGGTGAGGGCACCGTGGGGCCTCAAGGGCCTCAAGGGCTCCAGGGGGAAACGGGGCCCGCGGGAGCGCAGGGGCCGCGCGGTGACGTCGGGCTCGCGGGAGCGCAAGGTCTTCAGGGTGAAACGGGGGCCACGGGAGCGCAGGGGCCTCGCGGCGACGTCGGGCCCGCGGGCGCGCCGGGCAGCTCCGGGACGGACAGGCTGCTGGCCGCGCGCGTGCGGATCATCCCCCTGGAGGCCACCGCGCTGGAGTCCGGCGCCGCGCTCCGGGCCGCCGTGGACGCGGTGCCTTCCGACGGTTCGCAGACGTGGGTGCTGAAGCTCGGCGCCGGCACCTATGACCTGGGGACAGCGGGCCTGGTGCTGAAGCAGGGCGTGTTCCTGGAGGGCAGCGGCGTGGGCGTGTCTCGCATCACGTCCTCCACTGCCGGGGATGGCTCGGTGGTGGGCGCCTCCGGCGCGGGGCTGCGCCTGCTCTCCGTGAGCAACACGGGCGGTGGGACGCGGTCGGTGGCGATCTTCAACAGGGATGACGGCTTCGCGGTGAGCGAAGTCCGGGCGGAGGCGCTCGCGGGCCAATCCCTCACCTTTGGCGTGTACTACCAGTCCGCCAATGGCATCACGTTGTCGCGCGTCGAATCCCAAGCGTCGTCGGACCGGGGCCGGGTGATGGGGTTCGCGTTCGACCAGGTGGGCATCACGCTGGAGGACTCCAAGGCCGTCGTCCAGGGCACCGCGAGCGCGGTGGAGTCTGTGATTGGCGTGGGCGTGGCCGGAAACTTCGGCGTCCTGCGCCGCGTGTTCATCAATGCCAGCGCGACGAACGGCGCCCGGAGCTTCGGCGTGGAGGCGGCGGCCCAGGACGTGGACATCGTGGACTCGGAGGTCTTCAGCGGAGGCGCCACGCTGTCCGCGGCCCTGCACGCGGAGACGCCCGGAGTGTCCGTGCGCTCCAGCCGCCTGAAGGGGAACGGCACGGGGGCCTTCGGCCTCTACGCGGACTTCCCGGCACCGACGCCCGGGGTCCGCATGGGCATCGACCAGTCCTCCATCGAAGGCTACGAAACGGCCGTGTACCTCAAGGCGGGGAGCACGGCGCGGCTGGGCCACGCGAAGCTCTACGGCAGGGTCTTCGTGGAGCAGGGCGCGAGCGCCTTGTGCCTGTTCACCTTCCAGACCGTGCAGCAGGACACCCTGCCCGTGGATTCCAACTGCCTGTGACGAGTCCCTGGAGGGGTGTATCCCGGCCCGCGAGGATGAAGAGACCGCCGTCCTCGCCGCGGAGTCCTGCTCGCGGCGAGGAGGCCGGCTGGCGACGGTCAGGCTGGCGTGGCCGCCGAAGGCACGGCGCAGCCGCTGTCGTCACAGACGGCGGAGGACTCCCGGGTCGCAGGCCGATGCACGCCGGACGCGGGCCCCCCCTGTACCTCGAGCAGCAAGGTCTGCAGCTCAGCGCCCAATTGCAGGTCGTCGTGCATCCCGAAGACCTGCCGGCGAAGACGTCCCTGCGCGTCGATGAGGACCGTCGTCGGCGTTCCCTGCATGGCGTACGCCCTCATGGTCCGTGGAATGAGGTCGCCGCCTTCGCCCGGTGCGTCCACGCCCACCGGGAACCTCACCCGGTACTCGTGGAGGAACGCCCGCAGGGACTCGAGCTTCATGGCTTCGTGGTGCTCGAAGACCGTGTGCAGCCCGACCACGACGAGCGGCGCGCCCGCGAAGAGTTCAGCGACGCGCTGGGCCTGGGGAATGCCCCGGGCGACGCAGCCCGGGCAGAGCATCTGGAAGGCGTGGAGGAGGATGACCTTGCCGCGGAGTCGCTCCAGGGTGAGCGGCTCTGGCGTATTGAGCCAGTCGGTGGTCCGCCAGGCCGGTGCGGGGCGCGGAGTCATCAGAAGTCCCCATCCTTGACGTAGGGATGGGCCCAGAGCGTCACCTGCAACAGGCAGGACTTCACCCACGCGGCATGCATCTTCTCGACGTCCTCCGAGGAGTGGCCTTGCTCGGCCAGGAAGGGGCGCAGGGTGAAGGTCACCGGGAAGATGAGCGCGAACAGGTTGCGGAAGGGCACGAGGTCCGTCGAAGGGGCTCCGTCGGTCTTGTTCTTCCGGGCCCGGTGATGGCGCAGGCCAATCTCGTGCTGGTAGTCGAGCCAGGCCTGGTCGTACCGGGCGCTCGACGTATCGAGGATCCACTGGGCGAAGCGCTTGCGGACGGAGGTGAGGTAGTCACCCAGGGGCTTGCCGTCTGTCTTTCCGCTGAACGAGGCGAGCAGGTGCGGCTGACTCCCGACAAACCCATACCAGACGTCGAGGATGGCCTCGGTCCGCCCCTTCACGATGTCATGCGACATGCGGAGGGCCTTCACGTCCTCTTCGCCGAACAGGACGCTGGCCTTCATCTGTTCGAAGTCGTTGAGGGATACCGGCGAGCGCGAAACGGACGCGGTGCCGTGGGTATAGCCGGGGATGTTGCTCATGGTGCCTTCTCCTTCAGGGAGCAGAGCTCCGCCGTTGCCGTCGGCCGGAGTGGCCGCGGAAAGCCGTGTTCATTCGTGTCCGAGACGCAGGGACGTCAGCCGCGACGCATGAACTGCGCCCAGACCTCGCGTCGCGCGGACTCCGCCGCGAGCTCGTGTTCCGGGCAGTCGAGGCGCAGTTGCTCACTCGACAGGGGCGCGTCCACGAAGGCGCAGTGGTGCGGAGACGCACCCGGGCGCACGTTCGGACGGAAGTGCGTGCAGGTCACGCACATGCCCGTGACCGGGACGAGCGCCTGCTCCTGAAGCATCCGGATCATCTTGACGATGCCGGCGAAGAAAGCGCGCTGTTCCTCAGGGGAGAGGTCCGCGACCGCGTCCGCCATGAACTCCGGCCAGGAACGCGCGCGGGCCCCGAGTGATGCGCCCGTGGCCGTGGGGGTCAGGAGGCTGGCGCGGGGGTGCCTCGGGTCCGCGGAGCGGGTGACAAGCGCCTTCTCGACGAGGACGCGGACGGAGTCGCTGATGGTGGGAAGCGTCACGCCGAGGCGCTCGCTCAACTCCTTGCCGGTGAGCGGGCCGTTCGCGACCAGCGTGGCGAGAATCTGTCCCTGCGTGGCGGACAGGCCCGCTCCATTCGCCTGCTGCCACGACTGCTGCTTCATCGCGAGCCCGATCTTGTGGAGCCCTGTCGCGATGCGCGCGGCGATGGGTTCGCTGTTCTCGTCGAAGTATCCCGGTCGCTTCCCAGTCATGCATTCGATGTAAGTTAGGACTCCTAAGTTGTCAAGGCGACCGGGCGGAGCGTTCGTGTCCTTCCCGTGGGCGTGTGGCAGAGTCCCCCCGCTTTGCATCCCTTCGCGTTCACCCGCCGGTTCCGGGCCTGGCACCTCGTGCTCGGAGCCTTGTTCATCTACACCGTGGTCTGCGTCTGGAGCGCCTTCCGGGGTGGGGTGTTCGCGTTCCACGACCTCGCGCTCCTGAACGACCTGTTCTCGAACGCGGTGCACCGGGGCCGGCCCTTCTGGGTGACGGACGGGGGCTTCAACCACCTCACGGTGCACTTCACTCCGACGCTGCTGTTGCTCACGCCGCTGTTCCTGCTCAGCGACTCGCAGTTCCTGTTCATCCTGTTGGGGCTGGTGGCGCTGTACGCGGCGGTCGCGCTCCAGGTCTGGTTCTTCGAGCGCATGGTCGAGGAAAAGGAGCTGCTTCCCGCCGCCTGGAGGCCGTGGGCCTCCGTCGCCTTCACGCTGTACCTGGCGCTCAATCCGTTCGTGAAGACGGTCGCGCTCTCCGCG
The DNA here is from genome assembly GCF_003986945.1 of Corallococcus sp. AB018. Taxonomy (NCBI): domain Bacteria; kingdom Pseudomonadati; phylum Myxococcota; class Myxococcia; order Myxococcales; family Myxococcaceae; genus Corallococcus; species Corallococcus sp. AB018. Next base: position 32,188 of record NZ_RAWR01000046.1, read on the forward strand.
CACTTCGAGGTGTTCTTCCAGCTGGGCTCCACGGCGGTGCTCGTGATGCTCCTGCGGGGGGCTCGGATGCGGTGGATCGTGCCCACGGCGCTGCTCGCGTTGGGCGTGCGTCCGGATGGAGGCCTGTTCCTCGCGTTCCAGTCAGCGGCCTTGCTGCTGCTGCCGGCGGTGGCGCGTCCTCCGCGAGCGCTGCTCACGCGCAGGGCGCTTGGGGTGTCCGCGTTGGCTTTTGGCTACCTCGCGCTTTGTGTCGCGGTGGTGTTGCCGGCGCTCGGGACGCCTTCGGGCACGCGGTTCTGGTCGCACTACGGCAGCACGTGGGGGCAGGTTGCCTTCACCGCGCTGGGCGACCCCGGCAGGGTGGTGCACGACGTGGCCACCAGTGGGCTGGTGGTCTTCCAGCGAAGCTTCTGGTGGCTCCAACTGCTCTCGCCCGCGGCAACGCTGGTCAGCACGATTCCGGGCACCTTCTTCTTCATGGCGGACGCGCCGGACAAGCGCCTCCTCTGGTTCTACAACTCCGCCTTCCTGCTACCCGGGCTGGGCGTGTGCGCGGCGGCTGGCTTCGGGTGGCTCGCGGAGGTGTGGAAGGGCGTGCTCGCGCGCGGGCGGGTCCCTGCCTGGACCGCGACGGTGCCGGCGCTGCTGCTCGCCGTGCTCGCGATTCTCCAGGTCGCGCGCTTCGACCGGACCATCGGGTCTCCGCCGCTGCGTCCCATGCCACCGGTGGATGGTGACTTCCGCCAGGCGTTCGCGCGTCAGGTCCAGACGTGTGCCTCACGGCGTGCGGTGGCCACGGACTTCCGCTCCATCGTCTTCGTGCCCAACGGCTACGACCGCTTCCTCCTGCACCACTATGAGCGGGCGCAGGTCGTGCTCGTGCCTCCGCGCGTGGACACGCTCCTCCTGGGCGCGGCCTCACGAGAGGCGTTGCTCGACACGCTCCAGGGGGATTCCCGGTTCGAGGAAGTGGCGGACCCGGGACCTGTCCGCGTCTTCGTCCGGAAGGATGCGCGCGGCTGCGGTTCGTAATGCGGTTCGTGGAAAGGTGATGACGGGGGCCATGACGCTTCGGACCGCGCTCGCCTTCAGTTCCTCCCGCCTCCGCAGCAGGCGCGGTGGACGGAGGGGGCACATCCGAGGTCCAATCACGGCCGTCATGACCCCAGACGAAGTGCAGAGAACCTTGGCGGACTCGGAGCTGGTGCCGTGCGCGGAGTTGTCACTCGCGGACGCCCGGAGAATGGTGGAGGGCTTCCTGGACGCGGACGTCCCCGCCCTCGTCCACCGTGAGGCGTGCGGCAAGGTCGGCTGCTCTCCGAAGTTCCAGGTGCTGGTGCGGCCCGAGGATGGGCCCCGGGTGGCCGCCCTGCTCCAGCAGGGATGGCTGGAGACGGTGCGCCGCGAGGGTCTGATGCCAGAGGGTGTGGCTCCCCGCCTGATGCCCTCCGCCTCGTCAGAAGCCACCGAGGAAGAGGGAGAGCCTCCCTGCCCGGCCTGCGGAACGGCCGCCCCTCTGGTGGCGGGCGCCTGCAGCGACTGCGGCCTCCAACTCGAGTAGGCGTCAGACGGCTCGGGCGTGTGCCGGGGGCGGGATTCGAACCCGCAACCTCCGCGTTTTGAGCGCGGCGCCTCTACCTGATTGGGCCAACCCGGCGTGAGCTGTCTTGGCTGTGAAGTCGGGATGACTGGATTCGAACCAGCGACCTTGCGCGCCCGAGGCGCACGCTCTTGACCAGACTGAGCTACATCCCGATGGGTTTGAGTCCTCGAGGGAGGACCCGGACATGACTGAGGCCGGGTCCCCCCTCGGGAGCCCGGCCTCTGTCCATGCCCGTCCCGGTGTTACCGGGTGGCGGCGTGGGTCAGGTGCCGGGCGGACAGCCGTGGAACGAGGCGATGGCCAGTTCCAAGCTGTCTGGAGTGGGCTCCATGTCGGTGGGGCGGTTGGGGTTCGGCTCGTCGCGCTTCGTCATGGGCATCACACTCCTTTCTCGGGGATGAGGGACGCGGCGGAAAATCAGTCCTGACAGAGCTGCTTCCGCCAGTTGCGCTTCTCGATGCACCGGACGTTGTCCACGTCCGCGAGCGTCTTCAGATACCGGCCCAGGTCGAGCAGCTCCGTGTCGTGCGCCTCGCCCTCGTATTCGCGGACGTAGATGGCGTTGCCGTGGTTGTGGATGCACTTGGCCGGCGTGTCATCGACAATCAGGACGCGCTCCAGTTGGTAGCCCCGCCGCTTCAACTTGCGCAGCTTCTTGACCCAGCCGTAGTGCGCATCCGGATCGAGAAACCCATCCCGCTGGACGCCGGCCCGGTCGAACCCATACGTGCAGCGGCTCCGCCCCCAGACGAAGTCCAGATCGAGCTCCGGCGGGACCATCCGCTTCACGAGCTCCGCCACGTACTTGTCAGCCCCCGCCGACCAGATGGCGAGCCGGAAGCGGGAGGCGCACTCCCGCAGGAAGGGCTCCAGGTGCGGACGCACGTGGACGAAGTAGCCCAGGGCCTGGAAGTCCGCCTCCCGGGCCAGGGGCTTCTCGCTTGCGTGGACCAGGGTCTCATCCAGGTCCAGGATCAACAGGATGCGGTCCGTGGGCGCCGTCACCGGTGGGTCTCCCTCCCGGTGATGACGCCGCACGGCTCCGGGAAATGACGACGCGGTGTCATTTCACGCCGCCTTGAGGGGTGGCTCAATACCCTGCCAGCCCCCTCTCATTCCGAAAACTCCAATTTCTATCATGCTCCTCAGAGATGGGTGGGGCTGTTCAGTTCCAGGTGGCCAATGACCCGGTCCAGTGCCCTGCGGGCGAATCGTGCTCATGCCAGGACGCCCCGTGTCCTGGAGAAGCGACTGCGTCCAACCTGAAGAGTTTCTGATTTGTCTAGAATTGACTGGGACCCAGGAGGTTCTGGTTTGAGGTGAATGATTGGAAGACAGTTTGTTCGGGTTGAGGTGAAGTTTTGGCTAAGCCAAGGCCCGCCGACGCCCAGTCGCAGCCCAAGGTCGTTTCAACCGGGAGTTGAATGCCAATGCTGAATGCCGCGAACAAGAAGGCGCCGATCTTCGGTCTTCAATACATCGAAGAAGAGGAGGCGACCCTGATGGATGTTGTTGGCTGCCAGGGTGTCGTGGGGATGGCGCAGGAAGCTGCCCCCAAGCTGGCTATCACCATTCGTTCTTGCGGTGATATTGACGCGGATGGGGAAGAGGAGCTCGAGCCCTAGCTCCACGGTTGTCCGGTGCCGTTCCTGCCTTTGGAACGGCGCCATTGACTCGGAAATCCCGCCTCAATGCGTACACCTGAAATCCGCCCGTGCGCCTCATGATCCTCATCCTCAGTCATTTCGCGCAAGACATTACTGTGGTTCGCCTCACGCGAGTCCTACAGGACCAAGGGCAAGAGTTTCTGGTCCTTGACCCAACGGCAATGGGGCGTGAGGTGTCGCTAGCTCTCGATGGGCAAGGTCCTTCTTGCATCCTGCGAGTGGGTGGACGCACCTTCGAGCTGTCCCAGCTGAAGTCCGCGTGGCTCTGGCGATCCTGGCAGCGGTTTCATGACGAGCCAGGACTCACGGAACTGGCGGCACGTCCTGCCGACTGGAAGTTCTTCCGCGCTGAATGGCGCTCCTTCCACAAGTCCCTGGTCCTCGCGCTCAAATACAGCAATACATTCTGCGTGAACCCTGCGCCAATGGGCGGAGCCGCCGAGGAGAAGTGCGGCCAGCTCCTGGTCGCGGCTCAATGCGGGCTGCGCATTCCTCGTTCGCTCTACACTGCGAAACTATCGCTGGCCAGGGAGTTCATTCATTCCCAGGGGGGAAAGGGGATCTACAAACCGTTCACCAGTTATGTCGATTTGAAAGACGTGCACGACCTCGCCTCCGCGCGCGTCGCACGCCTCTATACCAACCGCGTTCAGGAGGAGGACCTCGAGGAACGGGATGGGCTCATCCCCTCTCCGGGAATCTTCCAGCCCTACGTTGAAAAGTCCCTGGAACTCCGGATCGTGGTCGTTGGAGAAAAGGTGTTCGCGTGCGCCATTCACTCCCAACAGAACGAACGTGGACGCAGCGACTGGCGCCGTGCTGTGAATCAATCCGTCCAATATGAGCCCTACTCCCTGCCTGCTGAGATTGAAGAGAAGCTCCTTCTTTTGATGCGACGACTTCAGTTGGTCTTTGGGAGCGTCGACATGATTGTGACGCCTGAGGGGGAGTACGTTTTTCTGGAAGTGAATCCAGCAGGTCAGTTTGACTGGATCGCCCACTTTGGACGACTGCCCATCTACGAATGTCTTGCGGCGATGCTGGTTGCAGGCCGCACCAACTATACGGTTCCAGCTGCCCATGCTGCATAGGTGGAGAGTCTACAGGCGGCTTCCCTGGGTCCGCATCGCGGACGGACGGGACTGTGGTGCAGCGGCGTTTGCCTCCCTGGCTGCCTACCACGGGCATCATCTGTCGCTGGAGCAGGCACGCGTCCTGGTGGGAACTGACCGGGATGGCACCTCATTGGCGGGCTTGCGCGACGGTGGCCGTTCTATTGGTCTGGAGGCGCGCCCCGCGAGGGCTGACTACGAGAGCCTCCACCAGCTCGTGCTTCCCGCGATTCTTCACCTCAACGAGCGGGAGGGGCATTTCGTGGTCTTGCGCTCCTGGAGCTCCGCAGAGGTCGAAGTGCTCGACCCCAATCGGGGATTGCGGCGGATGACCCGCGCGCAGGTCGAATCCACTTGGAGTGGGTTCGTGGTCGAGTACCTGAAAACCGCTTCCTTCCAGCCACGAGCGCCAGACTTCAAGCCCTTTGCCGCAAGCCTGAATCTAATTCGTCCGTATCTCATCCCACTGGGACTTGGGCTCGGGCTGATGCTTCTGGGGACCGCGTTAGGCTGGCTGGCGTCCTTCTTCCTTCGGACGTTGCTCGATGATTTGCTACCGCGCAAGGAGCACGGGCAACTGGCTCTCTTCGGTGGCGCACTGGTCGCAGCCAGCGTGCTGCAGGGCGGCCTGCAGTTGCAGCGATTGTGGCTGTCGGCTGGCGTGGGAAGACGGATTCACGAAGCCTATGGTGCGCGCTATCTGAGCCACCTCTTGGAGCTTCCGCTGCAGGTGTTCGATACACGCTCGGTGTCCTCTCTGGTCATGCGCGTCGGCCAGGTGGAGAACATCCAGTTGTCGATGAGCGAGATGGCTTTGACCCTTCTCAATGATGTGCTCATGTTTTCGCTGGCGCTGGGGGTTATTTTCTTCCATGACCCGGGCTCGGCGTTGATCGCTCTCGCCGCGGTCCCGTTGGTTCTCTTGGGCGTAGGGTTGTTCAGCAACGTCGTGCATGAAGCTCAGCTGGATGCCATCAGTCGCAGTGATGAGCTTGCCAGCCAGCTTGTTGGCGTCTTCGAGGGTTTGAGAATCATTCGCGCTGCCTCCGCCGAGGGGCGCTTCCGGAAGTTGCTGATGGAACGGTTCTCGGAACTCGTGTCGGCACGATATCGGAGTCGACGGGCTCTGGTCTTGCCGTCGGTATGGGGATTCATGACGGGGTCCATGGTCGTGGGGACCGTCCTCTGGCATGGAGGCTCGCGCGTCTTGCAGGGCCACATGACTGCTGGCGAACTGCTGGTCATCTTCGGGTTGATGGTTTTCTATCTCAATCCCGTCCAGCGTTTCCCGTCAATGATGGCCAATCTTCGGGGGACGCTCATCTCTCTGCGCCGACTGGAGGAGATCCTGGCGCTGCGAATAGAGCGCGATAGGACCCGAACGCCCCCCGTGCCCCAGGTAGACGTCAATGGACGCGTTGTGTTCAAGGGCGTGACGTTCGGCTACAAGGCGCGTCGGCCCGTGCTCAAGAACGTGTCGTTCACGATCGAGCCAGGCGAAACCGTGGCGATTGTCGGAGAGACGGGTTCTGGCAAGAGTTCGCTGGTGAATCTGCTCGTCGGGCTCTATTTGCCCGAGCAAGGTGATGTCTTCATTGGTCAACACAGCACGCGTGACATCGACCCGCAGGAGTTGCGGCGTCACATGAGTGCCGTGTTTCAGGGCCCTCAGCTTTTCCAACAGTCCATCCGGGACAACCTCACCATGTTGGAGGAGGGGGTGTCGGATGAGCAGGTGGCCCGCGCCGCACGTCTGGCTAACGCATCAGGGTTCATCGAGGCTTTGCCTCAGGGCTACAGGACCCAGGTCTCCACCGGGGGGGACAACTTCTCCACGGGTCAAGCGCAGCGGCTGGGGCTTGCCAGGGCGCTGTTGAAGTCAGCTCCCATCCTTGTGCTCGACGAAGCAACGAGCAATCTCGACAGTGCCACGGAGTTGGCCATTCTCCAGGCGCTTGAGGAGGATCGGCAGGGGCGCACGACCATCGTCATCGCTCACCGCCTGAGCACGGTCATCCGAGCGGACCGTATTCTGGTCATCCATCAAGGAGAGTTGGTTGAGATGGGGACGCACGATGCGCTGATTCAGGCGCAAGGCAGGTATGCGCGACTGTTTGGCATCCAGACCCAGCCCGCCCCGGAACTCAGTCGTGCGGTGGGGAGTGGGTGATGAAGTGTTGATGTTATCTTGCCGAAAGGGTGCGTGATGAAAATGGCATTGACCTCGTTCTTCTCCCGAGTCCTGGTTCTGCTGACGGTGTTCACGATGAGCCCGGCATTCGCCGAGGAGACGAATGCCTCCGCGGCCGCGCCGATAGAGTCAGGAGATGAGACCTGTTCCGTCTGCGGACCTGCGCCCTGCTGCGTGATTCTCTGGACTGCGTGGTGTGGGTGCCCGTTCGGAGACAAGGGTGATCGTCTGGAGAGCCGTGTTGACGATGGCCTGAGTGAACGTGCAGAGGAAATGCTCTTGGCGTGTCGCCCTCAGGGCCGGGGCCAGACCTCTTCTGACTCCGTTGCGGACTGAAGCGAGTGGACGGACGTCAATCCGCCCCTCGTTGCTGTCCGTGAGGGTGTCACCAGTCCTGTCGGCATGGAGCCCTCGGCGTCACTGCACGCCGGGCGCTCGGAATACCTGGCCGTTGCGGCCTTCCAGCACGAGGCTGGCCTCGTCCGTGCTGCCCACGCGCAGCTCCACGCGGGCCTGGCCGCGACGGTCCACCAGGAGCAGGCCAGGCGAGCCCTCTTCATCCGCGCCCAGGATGGCGCGGGGGCGTCCCGTCACGTCCGCCAGCTCCAGTCGCGACGAGCCGTCCACCTGGAGCCCCACGGAGAACAGCTCCGCGCCCCCGGACTTGGACAGCGTCAGTCGCGGCGCCTCGTCGGAGAACACCATCAGCTCCGCCAGCGACTCGCCTTCCGCCGTGGAGAAGCGCAGCCGGGGCGAGTCGTCCTCGCCCACACCCAGCAGTGCCCGGGGACGGCCTTCGCTGTCGTTCAGCACCAGCGACGCGCCGCCGTGGCGGTTCGCTTCCAGGCTGGCCCGTGTGCGGCCCCTGGCGTCCTTGAGCACCAGCCGGGATGCGACCAGCTCTCCCGGATGCTCCTGCGTCGCTTCGTCACGCAGGGCCGCGCTTCCCAGTCCCACCCCGGCCAGCACGAAGGCCGCGAGGGTGAGGCCCTGCCATCGTCGGAGCCGGCCTTCCAGCCGCTCCATGCGCGCGTCCAGTGAGTCCATCCCGGCGTCGCCTCCTGTCCCACCCTGGTGGGACGGCAGGAGGCTAGCAGAGGCCGGCGGGCCTCCGCTCAGCGGGGCAGGAAGAGGAGCAGGAACGTGGGCAACGAGGCGACAAGAATGCCCGCGCAGAGTGTGAGCACCATCTGGAGGAAGAAGAGGTCCTCCAGCGTCTCCTCCAACACTCCCTCCAATCGATCGATGGCCAACATCTCCAGCTCCCGCACGGCGGAAGGCACGTCCGACGACGTCAGCACCGCGCGCAGGGCGATGAGCCCCAGCACCCGGCGGGACTGGTCCATGAGGAAGCCCTCCAGCCATCCGGCGCGGGAGGCCGCGGATTCGCGCTCCTCCTCGGGCTCCCGCATGCGCTCCGCCACCGACTCCTCAATGGCCCGGGTGAGTTCCGCGCGGCTGGGCGTGCTGGCCCCGCGCAACCGTCGGGCGACCTGCATCGTCGCGGGCTTGAGGATGGCGTACGCATAGCCCATCAGCCCTCGCGCCCGGACCTCGCTCGCGAGCCGTGAGCTGACCCCGTGGAGCATCCAGACGTAGCCCCCAGCCAGTGCCAGGGGCAGGGGTGTGAGCACGAAGCTCAGGTAGTTCAGCCAGGAGGGCGTTGGTGTCGCGCCCGTCCAACGCGGCGCGAGTACGAAGACGCCTGCCAGCACCAGGCCGAAGCACCCGAAGAGGAGGAAGCCCTTCAGCGCGCCCATCACACCGGAGCCCAGTAGCGCGGGCACCATCGAGAGGAGGCTCCGCAAGCCCGCGCGGGCCATGCCTCCCATGGACTCACGCGGAGGCACTTCGAGCGGCGCCGCGTCCCGTTGCTGCAATGCCGCGTGGCTCATGACGAGCGCTCCAGCTCGGCGGCAGCCCGCCGGTCCACCTGTTCCGCGGAGGGTGGCGATACCGGCTCGCTGGCTTTCAGCTCGCGCCGGCGCCGCCACCACATCAGGAGCGCGGCTGCTCCGAAGAGCACGCCCCCCACGGCCAGCCGGGGCAGCAGCCACGGAATGGGGCCGGACCGGGAGCTCTGGCGCTCCTTCCACCACGCGGTGCCGGTCCCAATCAGCGCGAGCACGCCCGGAATGGCGGTCATGCGCCACAGCGTCCCGCTGTCAGGGCCCGGCACGAGCGCCAGCAGCCCGAGGAACACCGTCGTGGTCCACAGCAGGATGCGGCCCAGCCGGAAGTTCGTCAGCCCCACCAGCACCGCCGCGACGGGCTTCGAGCCCTCACCACTCATGTTGCGTCCCCATGGGAGCGTCATCCTAGAGGGGGACGGACTCGCGCCCCAAGTCAGCCCCGGGCGCGTCCGGGCTCAAGGCTGGGGGCGCCACCACAGGCCCTTCAGTCCCGCCTGCTCACACGCCTGACGCGCCTCCTCGGTGTAGCAGTAGAAGGCCAGCTCGGGGACGAAGAACACGGGAGGGAAGCCTCCGGGTGGCGGGCGGAGCACGAGTGGCTCGGCGTCATCCTCGCCCAAAAGCTCCTCGTCCCACTGGTGGAAGGGCACGCCCTTCACGAGGGTGCGCTCCCGGTCGAGGCAGTCGGTCCGCTCCAGCAACTGGAGGATGACGAAGTCCTCGTTCTTCAGCGCAGGGTCCGTCACCGGATACCAGGTCCTCCTCCGGGGATATCCGCTGTACACGAGGTGCTTGATGCGTTCCGCGTAGATGACCGTGGGGATGAGGCGGTGGCGGAACGGGCCCACCTCTTCGAGCACTCGCACCATGCGCCGGGAGAGCAGCAACCACCCCATGGACGTGGTGCACAGGTGGTCGCGTCCGGCGATCCACTCCAGGTTGCCATAGTACTCGATGACCCCGGGTGCGCCCTGCTGGCTCTGATATCCGATGTCGGGATCGAAGAACGTCACGTCCTCGAAACCGTCGAACTCGATGAGATGAGCGTCGTAGATATCCGCATTCTCCTTGGCATGGGAGACATCCGTCGACAATGCATACATCATGTGGTGTGTGACTCCTCGCGGGAGGACAGTTCCAGCAACGCCAGCTTCTTCCCCGTGAGCACACTACCGCCGCGTTGCTCCTGGAACACCTTGATGGCCGGCTCCTTCAGGCTCCCGGATTCGATGGCCTGGCGCAGCTCGTTCTCGACCTTGAGGATCGCGTCCTCGATGACCTTGGGCGTCCAACTGGAGGGGGGGCCCTTTCTGGACAGACTCTTCCAGCCAAGTTCAAGCCGGGCACGCACGAAATCGCTGTAGCGCGGGTGGCTGCCCGAGTGGATGAGCTGGCCCTCCACGTTGATCCCGGAGTGCATGTCGAGGATGTTCGACCCCCGGTCAATCGTATAGCCCTTGAGCCGCTCCATGGCCGTGCGAATCAGCGGGTGGCTCTGGGCGACCACGTCGGGGATGAGGTGGTGCATGGGATGGCCGGCGGAGAGCCGGACCTCCGCCGCCGCCCGAGCCGCCGGGCCCTGGGTCTTCTCCACCCAGTCCAGGTAGTTCTTCCGGTAGCGGGTGAAGACACTCAGGCGGGGCGTGCCCTTGCCGACCTTGAGCACCACCAGCCCGTCCTCGGTCACCGTGAGCGCCCCGTACTCGTCGCCCAGTGCCTTTCCGTGCGGACGGCTCAGCCGATAGGGCTGGGAGCCCGTGTTCAACTTCTCCAGGCGGTAACCAGCGGCCTGAAGCTCCTTCTTGAACGCGTTGAACTCGGGCGTCCCTTCCTGCGCGATGCGGCGGCCGACGAAGTCCTTGAGCTTGTCCCAGTTGGGGAGCTTCTCCAGCAGCTTCTCCAACTCGGCGTCACTGAGCATGCGCTCGGTCAGGCTGGGCTCGGGGTCCGACTTTGATGTCCCGCCTTCCGTGACCGCCTTCGACAGCAACGGCGTGCCGGCTCCCCAGGGATTGAAGGGAAGCGGGATGGAGGGGGCGGCGGTGATGGATCCCGGCTGGAACACGGGGACGCCCGCGTAGGCACCACCGGGACCCGCCGCCGCCATCATGTAGATGCGGGGTGGGGTGATCTTCACGGACGTCATCAGCTTGAGCCCACGTCCCGCGTTGGTCTTCACGCCCATCAGCGCCAGCGCCGCCATCGCGATGCTCACCAGCATCCGGAGGAAGGACTTGCTCGCCTCCTTGAGCTTCTCCGGTGAGCCGTTGGCCTCCCAGGCCTGAGTGAGCCACAGCTGCGCGTGCTTCAGGGCCTCTCCTCCGGCCTCGATGAGTCCATGGGCTCCGAACGCCGCCAGGCCCAGCTGGATGAGCGCCGCCGCGAGCTGCCCTACTCCGGTGGGCGTCGCGGCCAGGAAGGTGGACAGCGCCTCCGCGGCGATGAAGCCCACCACCATCGCGGAGATCTCCAGCCAGTTGTCCAGGATGGCCTGGCCGTACTGCCCGGTGACCTCTCCGAAGTACTGGTCCGCCTGCCGCACGGAGGTGATGACGTCCTCCAGGTGCCGGGCGGCCTTGCGTGCCTTGGCCATCGCCTCGTGGGTGATGGAGCCGCTCGACACGATTCCCTGGATCTGGTTGGCGAATGCGATGCTCACCAGCCAGATGCGCTCACCCGCGACCAGCCGCACGTCACCGTCGATGCGCTGGACCCCCTTGCGGCCACTCTTCACGTTCACGTGATGAATGACATTCTCGTAGAAGCGCAGGTCCCGCCCCGGCTGGATGGCCTGCCGGTAGATGCGCGCGGCGATGGGCTCCAGGCGGTTCCCCGGGCGGACCTGATAGAGCGTCGCCGCGGGCTCCGGCAGCTGCGTCGTAATGCGCAAGGTCTGCACGTAGCCTTGCAGCAGGTATCCCCCCACCACGGTGGAGACGTAGGACCAGCCAGGCGCCTGGGCATGGTCCCGGATGACGCTCACCCGCGTGCCCGGAGGCAGCGGCGCTGGGGTCAGGCAGGTGGAGCCCTTCATCTCCGCGGGAAGCGTCCGGAGGTTGGCGCCATCACCCTGGTCGATGAATCCGAATTGAATCGTCATGTCCCCCCCGTCTCGGGACTGACAGGATTCAGCCACCCCGACCGGGAGTGAAGGACCGGCCGGGTGGGAATGACAAAGACTTACAGCCGCTACGCGGCGGCCGCCTGCTGGATGCGCGCCTCGGTCTCCGTAGAACTGACAATCCAAGGCCAGAAGCGCTGCGGCTCTCCGAAGTTGTCGAAGAACGTGTCGGCCAGGGGGGACATCGCCGAGGCGGCCCCCAGGTAGCGCAGCACGTGCGGCGGTGGCGGCTGGAGCAGCAGGTTGGTGAACGCGGTGATGAACTGGCCCTCCGTCCGCCAGAAGTGCTCGAAGGTCTGCTCCATCCAGTCCGGGGTGAAGGGCTGGTCGCCGTGCTCGAGGATGGCCTGCGTCATCGCGTGCGCCTGCTTCGACGCGCTGTTGAGCCCCTGGCCCGCGATGGGGTCGTTGAGCATGACGACATCCCCCATCCCCATCACCGTGCGTCCCGAGGGCAGCCGCCCCACCGGCTTGCGCACCGTGGGCGTGAACGCGCCGGTGAGCCAGGAGGACTCGTCCACGATGCTGGCGCCCTCCAGCCGCTCCGCCACCCACGGTGAGAAGTCCCGCAGCACCTGCTTCATCCGCTCCATCGCCTCCCTCGCGGTGCTCACGCCGCCGAAGCGGTCCAATCCCTGGCCGGGGATGGCCTCCAGTAGGATGCCGTTCAGCGGGCCCCGGATGCGGTCGAAGTACGGCATGGCGAAGTACTCGCCGTGGCCCGCCGTCAGGATGAACTTGAGCGCGGGGTAGGGCGTCTCGTGCAGCGGCTTCATGCCGGTGACAATCATTGCCACCAGGTTCCGTTGCGGCTGCGTGTGGACGCTGCGCTCGGCGTCCCGCTCGAACAGCCGCGTGAAGCTGTTGCGGCCCGTCGTCACCACCACCAGGTCATGCCCGGGCGCGAGCGCCTCCAGCGCTTCCACGTCCACGTCCCGCACCACCACGGTGCCTCCGCGCCGCTCGAACTCCGCGAGCCAGCGGGAGTACTTCGCCCGCAGGTCCAGGGACTTGCCTGGATTCAGGATGCGCCCCTGGACCCGGAGCGCCCGCTGACCCGGCGCCGCGCAGACGTCCATGTCCCCTCCCCGGGCGGACTCCCCCGGGCCCGTCCAGAAATCGAGCCCCAGCTCCTGCTCGTACCGGTGGGCGCGGCCGAAGAGGTAGGTGGTCGCGGCGAGCCGGGCGTTGAAGATCTGCTCGGGCGTGCGGTCCGAGTAGACGGTGACCGCGTAGCCCTGCTCCAACAGGCCGAAGCCGAGCTGCAGCCCCGCCTGGCCCGCTCCGATGATGCCGATGTTCCTCATGGTCCCCCCTGGGTGGTGTCCGGGCGTCACGCCCTGCCAGGACACTACGAAACGAGGGCCCCTTCCTGGCAACGCACGGCGGTACGAGGCCGCCCGGAAACCGACGCCCCGAAGCCCCCTTCCATGTCAGACCCCGCGAGTACTGTTCTTCCTGTCGCAGCGAGAAACGAACGAGGGGGAGCACGTCATGGCGAGTTCTGTGATTGATAACCGCGTCGAGGTCGTCTTCAGCTTTGACACCACGGGCAGCATGTATCCGTGTCTCGCGCAGGTGCGGAAGAAGCTGGGGGCCGCCGTGGCCCGGCTGACGAAGGAGATCCCTGGCATCCGCATCGGCATCATCGCGCACGGCGATTACTGTGACGCGAAGTCCACCTACGTGACCAAGGCGTTGGACCTCACGGACGACGCCAAGGCCATCACCCGCTTCGTGGAGAAGGTGGGCCAGACGGGCGGCGGTGACGCGCCGGAGTGCTACGAATTGGTGCTGCACGAGGCCCGGAGCCTGTCCTGGACGGAGGGCTACACGAAGGCGTTCGTGCTCATTGGGGACGACGTGCCGCACCCGCCCCAGCACAACCCCAAGAAGCTGGACTGGCGCAAGGAGGTGGCCGCGCTGGGGGAGCAGGGCGTGCCTGTGTATGGCGTCCAGGCGCTGAACCGCCGTCACGCGACGTCGTTCTACAAGGAGCTGGCGGAGAAGTCGGGCGGCTTCCACCTGAGCCTGGATCAGTTCTCACACATCACCGACATGCTGCTGGCCGTCTGCTACAAGCAGTCCTCGGACTCGCAACTCCAGGCATACGAAGCGGAGGTGTCCCGCGAGGGCCGCATGAACCGCGGCCTGAACGCGATGTTCAACACGATGCTCAAGCGGACCGCGTCCACGCTCTTCGGTGAGACGGACCTGCGCGCGGTGCCTCCGGGCCGCTTCCAGGTGCTGGAGGTGGAAGGGGACAGCGCCATCAAGGAGTTCGTGACGGAGAACGGCCTGGGCTTCAAGACGGGGCGTGGCTTCTACGAGTTCACCAAGACGGAGACCATCCAGGGCCGCAAGGAGGTGGTGCTGATGGACCGCAAGTCCGGCGACCTCTACAGCGGCGAGCGCGCGCGGGAGATGCTCGGCCTGCCGCCAGGAGAGACGGTGCGCATCCGGCCCGCGAGCCTGGAGAAGTACGTCGTCTTCGTCCAGAGCACGTCCGCCAACCGCAAGCTCAAGGGCGGCACGAAGTTCCTCTACGAAGTGGAGGACTGGGACGGCGCTCGCGCCGCGGCCTGAGCCGGGGGATGGCTTGACGGCCTGTTGGAATGACTGACAAACATGGCGGGCGTCCGGAATGGTCCGGTCCCCTTGCCTCGGAGTCCGCCATGTTGCTCGACCCTTCAACCACCGCCGTGTTGTTGATTGAGTACCAGAACGAGTTCGCCACCGAAGGCGGGGTCCTGCACCCGGCCGTGAAGGGCGTGATGGCCGAAACGAAGATGCTGGAGAACACCCTGGCGGTGGTGAATGCCGCCCGGGCGAAGGGAGTGACGGTGATGCACGCGCCCATCACCTTCGCGGAAGGCTACGGCGAGCTGACCCGGCACCCCTACGGCATCCTGAAGGGCGTGGTGGACGGGAAGGCGTTCGTGAAGGGCAGCTGGGGCGCGCAGATCATCGACGCGCTGGCGCCGCAGAAGGGCGACATCGTGGTGGAAGGCAAGCGTGGCCTGGACACCTTCGCCAGCACCAACCTGGACTTCATCCTGCGCAGCAAGGGCATCAAGACGGTGGTGATTGGCGGCTTCCTCACCAACTGCTGTGTCGAGTCGACCATGCGCACCGCGTACGAGCACGGCTTCGACGTCATCACCCTCACGGACTGCGCCGCCGCCACCTCGGCGGAGGAGCACCGCAACGCGCTCAAGTATGACTTCCCCATGTTCTCGCGCCCCATGCCGTCGTCGGAAGTGATTGGCATGCTGGGGGCGTAGGGCCGGAGGAGAGCGGCGCGAACCCCCTTGCGGCCGTGCGTGCGACGCCACTAGAAGCACGCCGTTGCCTGACCCGAGGGGGTTTTCGCGTGTATCGAAAGAATGTTCTCAGCGCCGTGTTCGCGCTGGGGTTGTTGACGGCGATGGGGGCCCAGGCCGAGGTGCTGTATGCCCAGGCCAACTTCCTTTTGAACAAGAACCAGCTCTCCGCGGTGAACTACCGCGGCAAGGGCGCGGCCATCCCCGTGGGGGCGAAGGTCGCGGTCCTCGAGCGGGACAGCGACGAGGTCCGCTGCAAGGTCATCGAGTCCGGCGCCGAGTTCCGGTTCGTGACGCACCGGAGCCTGGGCAAGCCCATCAACGTGCTGTTCGCCGGCTTCTTCGCCGAGCAGGACCCGGCCCCGCGCATCGCCGCGCTGACGCCCGAGGAGCAGAAGCAGGTCCGCGCCGGTGAGCTGGCCCGGGGCATGTCGCGCGAGGCCGTGCTGCTGACGGCCGGTCCGCCGCCGCCGCACCGCACGCCTTCGCTCCAGAGCACCCGCTGGACGTACTGGAACTCGAAGTTCTCCACGTTCGAGGTCGAGTTCGGCCCGGATGGCAAGGTCGTGCGGGTGGGCGACGAGCCCGCGGCCGCCCCGGCCCCCGCGCCCGTGGTGGAGAAGACCTACTACCACGCGACCGCGAACTTCCATTTCGAGGACGGCACCGTGTCCTGGGTGAACTACCTCAAGGGCCCCATCATCCCGTTCAACGCGAAGGTGGAGGTGCTGGACAAGGGTTCGTCCTCCGTGAAGTTCAAGGTCGTGGAGACCGGCGCGGAGCTCGAGTTCACCAACGACTCGCGCTCGGGTTCGGAGACCTGGAAGCTGTTCCAGGCTTCGTTCGCGCCGGACGACCAGGCCGCGAAGCTGGAGGCGCTGTCGGTGGATGACCGCAAGAAGGTCTCCGCGTCGGAAGTGGAGCCCGGCATGAGCCGCGAGGCCGTGCGCATGGCGTGGGGCCCTCCGCCCGCGCATGAGACGCCGTCGTTCCAATCCAGCACCTGGACCTACTGGAAGTCGAAGACGTCCAAGGTGCGGGTGAAGTTCGGCAAGGACGACAAGGTCGCCGCCATCGAGTAGCGCGGCGGCTGGACGTCCGTGACGACACGAAAAAGGGGTGACGGCTCATCGCCGTCACCCCTTTTTTCATCACCGCGTCAGTGCGGCGGACTACTCCATCGTCGGGACCTGGCTCATGCCGGCCGTCGGGTCCTGCTGCGGCCCCTGGGCCAGGGACAGCACGCTGGTCGCGACGTCGCTCACCGCACCGACCGCGCCGCCCACCGCGCCCACGGCGCCACCCACCGCGCCCGCGGCGCCACCCACCGCGCCCGCGACGCCCTGCACGCCCTCAGCGACACCCTGCACGCCCTGCGTGATGCCCTGCACCAGCTGCGCGATGCTGCTCAGCACGGTGGCGGCGTGGCCTGCGGGCTCGGCTGCGGACGGACGGCGGCAACGGTCGAGGTCGTCATGTTCGGCTCCAGGAAGGTGTGGCGGGTGGAACGGGGCGACGCCTGTCGCCATCCGTTGCCAGGCACCG
>NZ_RAWR01000470.1:0-730 GCF_003986945.1 Corallococcus sp. AB018
GTCCAAGGACGTCCAGTAGCCCGACCTTCCGCCATGCGCCCCGCCCTCCTCCTGCTGCTCGTCGCCGTCTCCGGTCCGTCCTGGGCGGAGGACTCCGCGTCCACGAAGAAGGCGGCGAACGGCGCGACGCCAGCGCCCCAGGCTCCGGCGGCGAAGAAGCCGGCCAAGGCCATCCGCCTGGAGGCCATCAAGGTCGAAGGGCGCATCCAGAAGCCGGAAGCCTTCTATTTCCTCGACCGCTCCAAGCCGAGCTTCGACGACCTGAACCGCACGGAGAGCTTCGTGCCCAAGGTGGTCCAGAGCGTGCAGCAGGACCCGTTCTAGATCCATGGCCCTTCAAACCCGCCCCAAGTTGCTGCGCGTCGGCGTCATCCAGGACGGGCGCATCGTCGAAGAGCACCACCTGCTCCACGACTCCGTCACCATTGGCGATGACGCCCGCAACACCATCGTCATGCCCCCGTCCGAGGCGCGCCCGCCGCGCTTCAAGGTGCTGGAGAACCGCGGCCAGCAGTTCCACCTCATCATCGACGAGCACATGCAGGGCCGCATCAACCTGGGCTCGTCGGACGTGGACTTCGACGCGCTCCGGGAGCAGGGGCTCGCCACCCGCCGCGCGGACGACACCTTCGACCTGCCGCTGCAGGAGAGCGCCCGCGGCAAGGTGGACCTGCCGGACGCCACGCTCTTCTTCCACTTCATCCCCGCGCCCGCACCGGGTTCCACGCCT
>NZ_RAWR01000471.1:0-724 GCF_003986945.1 Corallococcus sp. AB018
TATAAGAGACAGGCGGGAGACCGAACGGATCCGCTTCCAGCTCCGCGGGGGGCGGGGCCAGGGCGAACGGATCCGCCTGGGGCTCCGGCTCGCCGTAGCCGTAGGTCTGCGGATGGGGACGCGACGCCGCGGGGCCATGGGCGTTCGACGGATCGTTGATGTCGAAGGTGAACGCGTCCTCGGGCGCGGGCTGCGCGGGGACGGGCAGGGTGCCGTCGTCCGCGAAGTCGAAGTCGGGCGTGCCGAAGTCGGCCTCGGCGGGCGGGGCGGCGGCGACGGGATCTTCGGAGAAGTCGAAGTCGCGCGCGGTGCCGGCGGGCTCGTGCGTGCCGTAGGCTGCGGGCGCGGCGGGCTCGCGGAAGGCGGCGTTGGGGACGGGGATGGCGACGACGCGGGTCACGTCCTCGCGCGGCTCGGAGAAGTCAGTGGTGTCGACCGAGGAGAACTCGCCGCTGCTGACCTCCGCGAAGTCGTCCTCCGCGGCCATGGGCGCGGGGGCCGGCGGCGCGGCGTCCATGTCGAAGCTGAACGAGTCGTCCGGCAGGGCCACCGGCGCGCCAGGTCCCGCGTCGAGCGAGATGGCCCGGGGCGCGGCCACGCCCGGCGAGGCATAGGCCGCGGGCGGGAGTTCGTCGTCGAAGGAGAACGGATCCTCGGGGACGGGCGGAGCGGCGTTACCCGGCAGCGGGATGGCGGCGGGGCGTGGAGCGGCCGCGCCAGGAAG
>NZ_RAWR01000472.1:0-722 GCF_003986945.1 Corallococcus sp. AB018
GCTGCACGGGTTGGGTGCGTGGACGGCGGGGGATTCCGCGACGGCGCGGGGCCTGTTCGCGGCGGAGGCGACGGGGCTGGGGTTGATCGCCGCGGGGCTGGTGCCCATCGCGTTGACGGGCGCGTCGCGCAAGACCATCGGGCCGCTGTACGCGGTGACGCTGACGGGGGCGGGGGTGTTCTCGCTGTCGATGCTGGCGAACCTGTACGCGGTGACGTCGCCGGCGTTCGACCCGGGGCGGGTGCCGGACACGCTGCCGCCACTGGAGCTGGACCTGGGCTACCAGTACGTGCACGACGCGACGGCGGACTACCGGAACTTCTTCGCGCTGGGCGCGGTGGCGCGCCTGTCGAGGGTGCGGCTCCAGGCGTCCGCGCGGCTGGCGCCGGACGAGGGCAACACGTTGATCCGCGCGGGCGCGGCCTACCGGCTGTGGGGCGCGCCGGAGCGGACGCCGGGGTTGGGGGACGGGACGTCGTTGGACGTGGAGGGCATCGCCACGTACCACCGCTACCCGACGGAGGGCTTCACGCTGGGAGGCGGAGAGGTGGGGCTCAAGGGCCGCTACGCGATGGAGCGCTTCGGGCCGCGCTTCGCGGGCTCGTTCGTGGAGGGCGGCGTGGGGCTGTCATTCCAGGGCTACAGCTATCCGGGGCGCGTGGACGACGACAACCTGTACGGCCAGCTGCTCTACACGTTCGGCTACGGCGTGTGGCTGGGGC
>NZ_RAWR01000473.1:0-722 GCF_003986945.1 Corallococcus sp. AB018
CAAAAATTAAATGTTGGAAAGCCAAAACTCACACTTGTTAAACTTAGCATACAATTTCCGATCCCTCAAAGTCTGTAAGGTAAGTCTCAAACGATCCTCGTGTTCAGTTGTACTCTTAGAGTAGATCAATATATCGTCGATGAAGACAACCACAAACTCATCTAGATATGGCTTAAAGACTCTATTCATCAAATCCATAAATGCCGCAGGGGCATTGGTCACTCCAAAAGGCATTACTAAAAACTCGTAGTGGCCATACCTCGTCCGAAAAGCGATCTTCTCAACATCCTCGACTTTAACCTTGAGCTGATGATAACCCGACCTAAGGTCAATTTTGGAAAAGACTCACGCTCCTTGCAACTAATCAAACAAATCATCTATCCTCGGCAACGGGTACTTATTCTTAATGGTTACCTTATTCAGCTCCCGGTAATCAATACAAAGACGAAGCGTACCATCCTTCTTCTTAACAAACAAGACGGGTGCTCCCCAAGGTGAAGTGCTCGGCCTAACAAAACCCTTATCTAGCAACTCTTGTAGTTGGAGTTTCAATTCCTTAAGCTCGGCGGGGGCCATCCTATAGGGTGTTTTAGAGATGGGCCGGGTCCCCGGCATGATGTCGACCGTAAACTCTACCTCTCTATCAACTAAGCGACTAGGCAAATCATTTGGAAAGACGTCGAGGAATTCATTAACCACTGGGACGTCGGCTAACTCAACAC
>NZ_RAWR01000474.1:0-720 GCF_003986945.1 Corallococcus sp. AB018
CACCTGACTCTAACAAAACAAGACTGACTCGATACAACAAGACAGACCCAACTGACTCAATATGAAAAGACTGATTCTATACAACGAGACAGACTCTAAACGACATAGCAAAACTGACTCAATACCCGAGTCAGAAAGTAGAAAAACCAACATTAACAAATGCTCAAAACAGTGCGTGCCATACGCCACATCTGGAGTAAATTGAGCGTCGCCCGCAGGTGGTTCATCCCCCGATCACATAACAACACAGGTCCAGAGTACCCGGGGGATATCAGACCCTTTTGATGCTTTGGTTCCAAGACTACATAGTAAAAGGGAAAACATACAGCATCTTAGCCCGATTTCACCAGAACAGATATGAGCATAACGGGATGACTGTGCCCTCTACTGAATTCTGCCCCAAAATTCTGCTTGTAAACCGATACCCTTAAGTGAACTGAATCCCAAAATACCGAACTGGTGCCTGTAGGCCTGATGCCCAAACTTGCAAACTGATACACGCATTCCTATAGAGATACACTCTAAAGCACATAGCAGATAAGTGAGAGCCAAAACACCCCTATGTTGGGGTAGGGTTTCCCTGTCCTATTTTGTCAGGAGCTAGGGTTTCACTACGCACACAGCGGTTTCAAACAACCTATAATCGGGTAAGCAACCTGTCCTAGATTGGAATGGTCACTATGGTTTCCGAATATGCATTAGGTCGAATGGTCAAAAAGG
>NZ_RAWR01000475.1:0-719 GCF_003986945.1 Corallococcus sp. AB018
CCTGACACTATGGTCTAAGATACGTTTTACTTTCCAATTTTATCAACATGGCTCAGAACCTGGCCAAACTTACAATAGTGAATTATATATATATCAAAATCACATCCTTCCAATATCAACAAACAAATGAGATTCAAGCTCAAATCAAAACACTTCATACTTCCAGATTGATACACATTTTAGTGCTTTATCAATAAAAACACTTCTATATAAATAAGCACACATAAAAGTGATGCTAATGGAGTCCATCCCCTATCTCCTCCCAAACAAAATCCGGTTTAGAGGTCCATCCCCTATCTTCCCCTAAACCGTGGAGTACATCCCCTATCTCCTCCCACACAAAACAATGTATGCATATGCAATGCTCAATCAATACACGTATTTTCTGTATCAATGCAATTGTCAAAATTAATGACTTAATCAATGTGATTAGTTTCAGTTATTCCTAATCCACATGCAATGTCTACAACAATCACGACTATCCTCCACCGATAGTCCAAAATAGTTATTTCTAGACTGGAAATAAATATACCAACAATTCAACAGGCGAGTGATTTACATTATTCAACTACACCATTTAATCAACAAATTTCTCAATTTCATGAATTTAACCAATTTCCCCAATTCCCTTAAATTAATTATACAAATTAATTAATTAATACAACTAGGGTTTTTCCCAAAATTTCCAAAGTATTCCCAAAATATCAAAATACCAAAAC
>NZ_RAWR01000476.1:0-689 GCF_003986945.1 Corallococcus sp. AB018
CTGTCAGGAACTGCGAGATAGGTGAACTTGGAACAGTCCTTACAGCAATGAATGCGGCGTTTAAGCGAATGGAAAAGCGAAAGGAGCTATCACCTGTTCAGGGGTGGATCAGGGCTACGGAGGTGACGCGAGGTAAGGATGGCAGCGCACATCCGCATTTTCACTGTCTGCTGATGGTGCAACCTTCTTGGTTTAAAGGGAAGAACTACGTTAAGCACGAACGTTGGGTAGAACTCTGGCGCGATTGCTTGCGGGTGAACTATGAGCCGAATATCGATATTCGGGCAGTAAAAACTAAGACAGGTGAGGTTGTGGCCAACGTTGCCGAGCAACTGCAAAGCGCGGTTGCTGAAACGCTGAAATACTCCGTTAAACCGGAAGATATGGCAAACGATCCTGAGTGGTTTCTTGAGCTGACGCGGCAGCTTCACAAGCGCCGTTTTATCTCGACCGGTGGGGCGCTAAAAAACGTCCTCCAGTTGGATCGAGAAACCAATGAGGATCTTGTCATTGCCGACGATGTAGGGGATGGCACTGATGACGGGAAGCGGACGGCGTTTGTCTGGGATTCAGGTAAACGGCGTTACAAACGCGCCCCTGAGAAGGATAAATCGGATTAACGTATGAATATTAATATTGAATACCTGAATGGAAATAAGACTATTGGTTTATTTTTTTTAAGAAGTGAA
>NZ_RAWR01000477.1:0-646 GCF_003986945.1 Corallococcus sp. AB018
GCCCACCTTCGCGGCCACCTCCTCCCCCAACGGCACCACGCCGCGCGCGTCCTCCAGGATGGCCGGCAGGGAGTCGTGCAGCTGCTCCGTGGCCGCCTTCACCACGCCTCGGGCCATCACCTGGGCGCGCTCGCCGGGTGTGTGGATTTCATCCGTGCGGGAGTGCGCGAACCGCACCACTTCGTCGAAGAGCTGGTTGAGGCGCTCCACGAAGCCATGGAGCGGCAAGCCTCCTTCGTTCCACTCCCGCTCCAACGCCTTCAGCGCCCCCTCCGTGGCCGCACCCGCCAGCAACTCGGTCGCTCCCGCCGACGCTCCCGGTTCGCGCTCAGCGGCTTCGTGCGCCATGCGACTCAGCACCGTGAGCAGGTCCTGGAGCAAGGTGTTCAACTGACCGTGGCCGTCGGGTACCTCCTCGCGCAGCCCGTCCGCCGTGCCACGCACCACGCCGGTCGCGATCTCGGTCGCCACCATGCGCTGCAGTGACAACGTCAGGTTGCGCAGCGCATCGATGGGTCCCGTGCGGCCCGCGATTCCCATCGGTACACCTGTCCTTTCAGAGGGGGTTCCCCTGGAGGATGAGAACTCCTGTGCACCGGAGCAATGACATCCAGCCACGCCCTCCGCACGCCACCCCGCTCCCCTT
>NZ_RAWR01000478.1:0-644 GCF_003986945.1 Corallococcus sp. AB018
GGAGATGCCTCTGAATTGCTCCCTGAGCATTGTGAGATGCCACCGACCAAGGCATAAGATCACCGGCCATTGATAAATGGTCATCGACCAATTGTTGAGCCATCGGCTAATTATTTTTGGTCGGTCGGCACTGTAGGTAGCCGGTCGGCCAAATCTTCCTACAGAATCCTGTTTTGACAGCAGCAGAGGACAGACAAGGCATGGCATGGCATGGAATTTTCAAGCAAATGTGTGCATGTTCACTCTCCCAATCATGTTATGGACTCAAAGGGGTGTGGACCTTGGTACTCGGGCCACCAATCACGCATCTCGATGCATGATGGCCGAGGAGTCGAATTGCACGACTCAATATGAAATGAATGCACATATAAGCAAGTAAAGCCAACAACTCCATCATGGATAGTCAAGAGTGTCGGCGACCGAGAATCGAGGCACGTTTAGTCACTTGGGGTACGAAACGTCCCTCGTTTCCCGTGTTTGGACTAAACCCTACTCCAAACACAATGCAACAAATAAGGATGGCATGACATGCACAAATGCAACTTGCATGCAATCCCAATGCAATGCGACCTAATCACGCAAACATGCAAGGATGAGATGCAAACATGCTACCAACATACACAATGCTATAAACCATATGACAT
>NZ_RAWR01000479.1:0-644 GCF_003986945.1 Corallococcus sp. AB018
GCCTCCGGGGGCGGGATCAGGCCCCTCGTGAAGGCGCACCCTAACAGCGTGTTCCGGCGCCCATCAGTGGGGCGCGGATGCCCCGGAGCGTACATCCCAAAAGGGCTGCCCCCTTGGCAGCTGGTGGACAGTGCCTACCTTGCGCGGCGCACGGGGGACGGCGGGTCGCATCCCGCCACCCCCTTCAAGCGAAGGAGTCACACCGTATGAAGAAGCTGACGCTGCTGGCCTTGACGCTGGGTGCTATCACCGTGGGCACGGGTTGCCACCGCAACACCCGCGAGGCCGCCAAGGACGACGTGGAGCAGGCGGGCGACAAGGTGAAGGACACGGCCGAGGACGCCGCCGATGCCACGGGCGACGCCGCGGAGAAGGCCGGCGACAAGATCGAGGACGCGACCGACAAGTAGTCAGCCGCCGCCTTTCGAGCGCGGAAGAAACAAGCACCCCGGACGCCGGACCTTCACGGTGCCGGCCTCCGGGGTGTTGTCATTCCTCGCGGATCAGCCGTGCGCGGCTAAGTAGGTCGCCAGAAGTTCTCTAACAAATCGCGCAGCCAGAATCCCTCGGCGAGGCAGCCCGCCTTGCGGAGGGCGTCCTGGGGAGAAAGGCGCACTACCCAGCGGATGGCAGCGGCGACGTGC